>JAYUVJ010000278.1:0-9012 GCA_043754155.1 Acidimicrobiia bacterium | reverse complement strand
TTCACGATGATTTCGATACTCGTTGGAGTTGGGCTTACAAACGCCACCGCCAACGCCCACCTAACCACATCTGCGGTAAGCACCTCGGCGATCAAAACTGCTACGCGTACAGTCAAAGTGAAACTTAAGCCCGCAAAAAACCCGGCGGTAAAAACAAGCAAAAAGCGAAACAACGTTGGCAAGCCGGCAACGGGAAAACTGGCTCCTACAACAACGGTTCGGGTCCCTCCCGAGCCGACGGAAACCACCACGACCGCGCCACAAGCTCGAGTACTGCCCACGCCGCCGGTATTGGCTGGAGTGGTTACTGCAGTCACGCAACCTCCGCCAAGCGCGCTGAGCCCGGCTATCACCCCGCTTCCCGCAAACAATTCGACACTTACTCCTGTAGCTGCGGGCACCGCCATCTCCATACCCCCGGCGGTCACCACAACCACGTTCGTTACCCTGCCCGCAGCTCCATTCCCCGCACCAGCCGACCCTCCGAAACGCGCAGCCGCTGCCACGCTTGACCCCTACCGAGGCCTCGGCACCTGGGTCGACAAGCTCGACTGGTCCAACTTGTACGGAAAGAACAAGCCCGCTGTCACTCTTGCCACGATCGATCAAATTGCTGCTGCCGGGATACAAACGATTTACCTTCAAATCCCCAGCTACCAAATAACTTCACCAGACATCTACGAGCCGGAACGTTTGCTCCCACTGATTGACCGTGCTCATGCGCTGGGAATGTACGTCGTCGGCTGGTATTTCCCCGCATTGCTCGATGTCAACACCGATCTTCGGAAGGTAGTTGCCATGGCCAATCTCGACATCGACGGAATTCAGATCGATATAGAAAAAAGTGATTTTGCAACGTTGAAAGACATCACTGTGCGTAATGCGCGACTTAGTGAGTTCAACCGTTCGATCCGGTCCCTTTTACCGGGACGTATGGTCACCACAGATGTGATCGCACCAACCTGGATGGACGGTCAAATCGGCCGCTGGGCATGGCCCAACTATCCGCCAGCCTCTCGTGCAGCAAACTGGCCGGGGTTCCCCTACGCCGAGCTTGTCGCTACCTACGATCTCACTGCATTGCAGGTGTATTGGACCGAGAACTCTGCTAACTCTGGTTGGAGAGACTCGCAAGTATTTACCCTTGAAAACATGAATCGCATGCGCGCATATGCTGGCCGACCTGACTATCCGATTCAGGCCATCGGTGGCGTTTACACCGCGAAATCGCCACTCAATGATCTCATTGGTTACGCCGAAGCTGCTCGGGCGGCTGGATCGTTTGGAGTTTCACTGTATGACTGGACTACAACCCCAGCATCGTGGTGGCCAGCGTTGTGGGGCTTACGATCCTCCATTGATCCAAGGTTCCCCGCACCAGCATCACCGCCTTACGCCCCCCTTACACAGCCAGCAACTCCACCGGTCGCCACGACAACTACAACGAAAGCTCCTGCCGTTGTGCCCGCCGGCGTCGGAGCCACCTCCGCAACAACAACCGCTGCAACTACAACCACCGCAACTACAACGGCTGCAACTACAACGCCAACTACGATTCCTGCCATCCAAATTGTCGGGCCGTAACCACGCCGCTTGCGCATGGGCACGAATCGTGGGATCCTCTGCGCATGTGCAGAAACATCACGCCGCTTCGAGGACTTGAGCCACCTGCAACCGCTGAAGAGATTCGGTCGGCTGCAGTTCAGTATGCGAGAAAGGTAAGCGCGATTACCACTCCATCAGGCATGGCTTCTCCAGCGTTTGTTGCGGCGGTGGACCGAATTGTTGCGGCCACAACTGCGCTACTGGCCGATCTCCCGCCTCGGCGCACTCCCCCAACCATTGAGCCACCTCTTCGCCGACGAACAAAAACGGTGGCTTCGCTGTAACAACGAGCCAAAACCCATTTTGAGCGCGAGGTTGAAGGTGTTGCTCTTCGAGAGCGACGGCTAACGAGTTGCAGCAGCAGCCGAACGGCGGGCCCGTGCAGAGACACCGTCGGAGGCCAAGACCGCAGAAGCAGCGTTACGTCCAGGGGCACCCCAAATGCCAGCGCCGGGGAAAGTAGAGGCGCCAGAGAGGAACAGTCCGTGGACGGGGGTTTCATAACGAGTTTGTTCACGATTGCGGCCAAGCAGGGCGCTGATCGGGGTTCCGGAGAACGATGGGGCATGGCCTCGCACGAGAGAGAACTGGGTTTCGTATTCGCGTGGGCCCATGAGCCGGTATGCAGAAACGTGTTCGTGGAAGGGTCTGCCGTCGGCCATCCTCAGCAGCTCGGAGACTTTCCTAAGCCAGCGCTGCGGCTCCGTGGTGCCATCCCAACCACCCGCTAAGGCATAAGGGGTCCAAAGAATTTCAAGACTGAACACCTCCGAACCGGCTGGCAATCCAGCAGCCACCGAATGATCCAATGCCGACGGTAACTGCACAAAAAACTGAGGACGTTCAGCAATGCGGCCTGCGACTTGATCAGCATGGTCTTTGGCCATCTCCGTCAACGATTTAGAAACAACCATCGAAGGCAACAACGTATCGCGTTCACTTAACCCAAGACCTGCGCGCATACGATCTTCAACCGCTGGAATCGAATACGGAGCATCGATCACCGCATCAATCTTTGATTCGTAACCATCGTGGGGATGCATCTCCCTGTAGCGCTTAATTAGCGGTCCAGCCGAGGCCGGCGCATCGTGCAACCAATCGACAAGAGCTGCACGAGGATCACCGGTTGTCACGACAATCGGAGCTTCGATAACTTCGCCACCCACCAAACGAACACCCCGCACATTGGGTCCGTCGCACAGAATCGCTTCAACACGGGCACCGGTTCGCAACGTGCCACCAAGCGCCGCGAACGATCCCGCCAACGCATCGGGCAACGCACCACTCCCCCCTACCGGTCGACCAATTTGTACATTGTGACGCATTGCGTAACCGAGCGCACCCAACCCAGTTCCCGGTGTTTCCGCCGAAAGCCCCCATACCGAAGGACCGGTAGTAACCACTGGGCCGCGCAACTGTTCAACCGAAAAGAACGAACGAACTACATCGCCAACACTGCGTTTAGACCATTGCAACAACGTTGGAATGGCTTTCGCTGCAGTACCTGCGTTACGACCCAACTTGCCAAACAGTGCGCCAGGCGTTGGTCGTGACTGTGCGATTTCTGTGATCAATTCGGCCACGGGCAAGGCGGCCTTCAAATAGCGACGATAACCATCAACCTCACTCGGATAGGACAAACCAATTGATTCAATAGTTCGCTCGATGTCATTGAACAGAAACCACGCTGGACCGCCGTCCCAGTGGTTGTACAAATACGCCGGATCGACATCAAGGTAGGTGAGGCCGTGGTAGCCAAGGTTAAGTTCCTCGTTTATCGGCAGCGTACGAATCATGGCATGATCGCAGTTGCAGACGTTTACTCGCGCCCCAGCGAACGACTCAGTTGAAGCGCAACCTCCAACGGTTTCTCGGGCTTCGATGACCAAGGTCGATAGGCCAGCCTTTGCTAAGTACGCTGCGCAAATTAACCCGTTGTGTCCCCCGCCAATAACGATTGCCGCGTAATCCATGCTGCCAAGATTGCCACGATCCTCGCTCAACCGATGCTCAACCGATGCTCAACGTTGCGACCCGGTTAAAGACTTGCTTTTAGATGTTGCCAACTACTCACCAAACTACTTTGCGCTACGGCTTTCTTAGAGCTTTTGGATTCCGGTTTCCCGGTCGGTTGAATGGACCGTCTGCTCGTGTGTTGCGGTTGATAAAGCGATACTTGAACTGGTGTGCTCTGCGACGAGCTCTCCTATGAGGGTCTGTTGTTGCACTCGTGCCTTTCGCATCTTGGATCTCAACTCGTGAATGGTGTACACCGCAGTGCCAAGCACAACGAGCGCCAAGACCACGAAAATGGAGCGAGGAATGTGGTCTGAAGCAGCAATCACAAACACATCGGGGGCACCAAATCCCGCCAGCGTGCACAAACCAAAAAATGCAGCTTTGCGATGGTTGTTATCCACGAGCGCCCCAATGAACCGAGCGCTGGCCAGCGCATAAACCATTGATGACACAAGTTCAACAACGGCGAAGGGTTTTATGGGCAAGCCATATTTGGTCAAAAACTTCTCTGCCAAAAAGATACGAATCAAGGCATAAACCACCACTGCGAAAAACCAGGCATGTCCTATCCGTCGCCTGATAGCTGCCCTGCGCTTCGCCCTTATCGCGTGTGCCGAAGTCATGCGTTACCACGCTAGTGGCCGCCCCTCGATCCGAACGACACCGCACCGAGTCTCCCGTCACAACTCAAGAGTGACCGTCGTCAACGCGGCAACGAGAGTATCGTTGTGTCTAATGAGCGCCGGCCTAGAACAATCAACGGTTCCAAGGCGCGATGTCCGCAGAGGGTGGAGCGTTCACGTTTTCACCACGAGCGGTGTTGTTGTTGGCATGCTGGCCCTTGAAGCCGTGTTTGATGGCAAACCCAAGCTGGCCATGATCTATTTACTGATCACCCAAATCATTGATGGCATTGATGGCCCAATCGCCCGCCAATACGATGTGAAGTCAACGGTCCCAAAAATTGATGGCTACGTGCTTGACCTGGTGATCGACTACGTAACCTGCGTGATCGTCCCTGCTGCGTTCCTGCACCGATTCAATATGTTGCCGCACTCCTTTTCGATTCCACTCGTGGGGTTGGTGGTGTTCATGTCGGCGATTTGGTTTAGTCGAACAGACATGATGACCGACGACAATTGGTTTAACGGTTTCCCAGCCACGTGGAATCTTGTGGCACCCACCATGTTTCTGCTTCGTACCAATCAATGGACCAACGCCGGGATCTGCGTTTTGCTCTCCATCTTGATGCTCACGAACGTGAAATTTCCCCACCCCGTGCGGGCTGGCGAGGGCCGCAACATCACCCTCCCCGTCACGATCATGTGGCTCGCCGCTATCACGTGGTGTACTCAGCGGTACCCCGATGTAGCCGAGTTTGGTCGTGTCGCCTTGATTGGTTCCGTGGTGTACTTCTTTGGCCTTTCGATTTGGCGAACCCGCAAAGGCGATCCACCGAGTTCTAACCCAACCGTTCAGTAGCGCAGGGAACTCGGTTCACCCTTCCGCGTTTCGGTCTCACACCCTAGTCACTGCTTAATGATTGCCGCTTACACGCAGTTGCACTTACACGCATTTGCACTTACACGCATTTGCGCCTCCACGCATTAGAATTTACGCATTAGAAATAGCGCATGGGAAATCGCAACTTTGCTGATATTGCACTGCACGACCTTGCGGCCAAGGTGACATCATCGTCGATCTTGGTGCAGCCCATCGGGGCCGTAGAAGCCCACGGTCCCCACCTGCCCATGTCTACAGATTTCTTGATTGCATCGGCCTCGGTTGAACGGCTAGTGGAGCGTTGCGGCGAACGTGACGATCTATGGGCTTTGCCTCCTCTCGCTTACTCCAAATCCGATGAGCATTCGTGGGCGCCCGGCACCATCTCACTAAGTGCCTCAACCATGCTGCGTATCCTCGATGAGTTGGGGCGCTCGGTTGCCAGCACGGCTGCTCGCAAATTGGTCTTTGTAAATGCCCACGGTGGTAATTCGGCTCTTTTGCAAGTGGCGTGTAGAGATCTACGAGTTCGGTACGGCTTGCAAACCTTTCTTGCCCACCCCTTCACCGCTACCGACGCAGGCAACGAGTTTGGGATGAGCATTCACGGTGGGCATGATGAAACGTCGATGCTGATGGCGATTAGGCCAGATCTCGTCGACATTTCAAAAGCTGTTCGTGCAGTACCCGAACACCTCGCCAAGAACCGGCACGTTCGTTGGGGTGGTTCGGTCTCGTTTGGGTGGTTGAGCAACGATTTTGAACCCACTCCCGCCCCGGGCCAACTAGCGATCGGCGTTATTGGTGATGCTACGACGGCGAGTGCAGCCCATGGCGAGATGGTTTGGGAACAGGTTTTGACCAACCTTGATGAAGCCATGCGAGAAATCGTTGCGTGGAATCCCTCCGGCGAGTAACTGAGATTCGGTCGGTCCGGCGGAATTCAGAAGACCTCATTTTGCGGTTTGGATGTGCTCTTGTTGTTGTTGAAGGCGATGATGTAGCTGATGTTGATGTGATGTTGATGTGATGTCGGCGTGCACGATGACTTATTTCCGTTCATCTCGCTGAGCGTAAGGGACTAGACGTAACTTCCCAAGGTTCAGGGTTGAAACACATTCGAGAAGTCGCCCTCGTGCCTACGTGCAGCTTTGTTCACTGAGTTCCACCTCTGCATTTTCGATCAACGGGTACCCTTCGTGGCGCATACGATGTACGGGTCATGCGGCGACGTCTTCCCCCAGCTTCAGCACTTGCCGCGGCAACGCTCCTTGGATGCGTTGTTATTTCGCTTTGGGCAGTAATCGATGCCAGGTCCCACCAAGGCAAGGTCGCTCGAAACGTAACCGTGCTGGGCCACGATCTTTCAGGCCTTTCAACCAACCGTTTTGAAGGCACCTTCGACAAGATCGAACAGGAGCTACGAGCTGCTCCAGTCAACATCGCTACTTTCGACGGTGGCTTTACGGCTTCAGGCGCTGCTTTTGGCCTCACGCTTGATCGTCCAGCGCTGAGACTCTCGCTTTTGAATGCACGTCGTCCTCCCAAGCTCAGCAGCCGCCTGGGACAGTACGTACTGTCGTTCTTTCACTCAACCAACGTCGCCATCCCAATCAAGACTTCTGCAGATACCACTGCCAAATCGTTGGGGGAGCTCGAGGGTCCGAAGCGGCGCAATCCCGTAGATCCGCTTTTGAAGGTACAGCGTGGCGAGTTTGTGGTTCTCCCAGGCTCTGACGGACGGGGAATTGATGCCGACACGCTCGCCGCGCAGCTTCCCGCCGTTGTTTCCTCGGGCCATCAGCCGTTCCTGCTTGCAGCAAACGTTGTTGATCTGCCATCAAGATTTAGCAATGAGGAACTCAACCGTTTGGTGGAGCAGGCGACAGAAAGAACTGATCGCTCAATTATCTTGAGTGTTGCCGGCACCGAGTTTAAGGTTCCGTCTGCACGCTTACGTTCTTGGGTGCTGCCAGAGATTATCGATCGTCGCCTTGAGCTTCGTCTTGATCCCGAAGTCACCATGGCCGGTATCCGTAAGCTGGTTGGGACTGATCTCGATGTTGGCGCAGTTGACGCTCAAATGGCGGTTGGTGCTGCGGGCGAACTTGTGGTCTCTCAATCACAAACTGGCACACGTTGTTGTGCACCCGATTCCACCACCCGTATTGAGAGGGCGTTGGGGGTTGGACAAAGCGGTCCAGTAGTGCTCGAAGTTGAAGTTGTGCAGCCAAAGCACGCCACCAGCGCGCTTCAAACCATGGGCATCAAGGAGGTAGTAAGCACTTTTACTACCAAACACAAAGCTGGTGAGGCACGCGTAAAGAACATTCACCACATCGCCGATTTGGTTCGCGGCGTAATTTTGGCACCGGGTGAGACTTTCTCCGTGAACGAATTCATTGGTCCTCGAACGGCCGAGAATGGATTTTTTGAAGCGCCAACTATTGAGTACGGCGTGCATACTCCCGCCTTCGGGGGCGGCATCAGTCAGTTTGCAACAACGCTGTTTAACGCATCGTTCTTCGGCGGACTGGATATTCGCGAATACAAGCCCCATTCGCTTTACATCCCGCGTTACCCCTTCGGTCGCGAGGCGACGCTGTCGTTCCCCAAACCCGACCTTCGGATTCGCAACAGCACGGCGTATGGAGTGTTGATTTGGCCTACCTATACCGACACGTCAATCACCATCGACCTGTACTCCACGAAAAATGTTGACTCCATTGAGCTTGATCAAAACGTGACGCTAAGGGGTGAATGCAAAGTGGCTATCACCCGACGCCAAAGAACCTTCCCGAACGGTCAGGTCAAAATTGATCAGTTCCGTGCGGAGTACCTGCCGAAGGAAGGCGTGAACTGCGATGGAACGCCAACACTGGGAGCCACCACCACTACGTTGACCCCACGCATCACTGCGACGACAATAGCCAGCAGCGGTGGCAACGGTTCGGGTTCGGACGACACGTCTTCCTCGGGTGGACAGGTGGATTCTGTAACCACAAAAGCACCGCGAATTCGTGTCAACACACCAACGACTCTCCCAGCGACCGGCGGTGACGCACCTCCGGTAAATCAGCCGATTACGACTCGTGTCGAGGCGGGCTCGGGCCAGGTGGACCAGCCTCCCGCCACGCGTGATGTGGTGGTAACTACCAAGCCTCGGCCAGTTACGGTCCGGCCGGCCGCCACCGAGCCAAAACCCGACGCGTCGACGACACCCGCCGTAACTGCTCCCGAGCCCGTCGTAGTAACCCCGGTTGCTCCACCAATTACCGGCGTGGGCTGAGCATCGCTTTGGTAACGTCCACTCGAACACACGTTTGAGTTGCTCGTGTTAACCGTCGGCCCTCATCCTCGCTTCGTCCAAAGCATGCCGCCGGGCCACCTCGCATTTCAAAGTAGCCGGCGTTGACATGGTGCAAGCAATCTTGGCCTTGTAATGTCGGCCCATGACCATGGCTAAGTTACCTGATCACCAACCGACCGAACAGGCAGCCGGGGCGCTCGACGGTAATTCAGTTGCTTTGGGTGAAGGAACTCGACACAGTGGGCGGGATGAATAACGACGGACACTTCAATGCAGCAGTAGCCCCAAACTATGACGCTACGTGTGGCGACATGAACTCCATCGCAGTTCTTGGGCCGACGGTCGAGTTCCTAGCTGGGATCGCCCGAAATGGTCAGGCCCTTGAGTTCGCCATCGGCACAGGCCGGGTTGCTCTGCCGCTCTTGGCCGCAGGGGTTGAGGTTCACGGCATCGAGATGTCGCGGGCCATGTTGGCTGAACTTGCAAAGAAGCCAGGAGCGGAAAGCATCGCTACAACTGTTGGCGACATGTCCACCACTCGCGTTAAGGGCTCGTTTTCCTTGGTGTATTTGGTT
>JAYUVJ010000277.1:0-5007 GCA_043754155.1 Acidimicrobiia bacterium | reverse complement strand
TCAGACCGGCTGCAAAGGCGGTGATCGTTTCTAGGCCGGTCAGCGAGCTGGTCAACGTAACGGCGGCTACGCCAGATGCGTTGGTAAAAGCATCGACGGTACGAGTGGCCGAGACACCAGCTATGGTAAAGCTTACACGGAGGCCACGAATGCCATTTCCGCTGGCGTCGAGGATCGTCGCGGCCACAACGTGCTGCGTTCCTAATGGCAATGTGATAGCGGCCGGAGTCAGAGCTAGGCTGGCAACTTCGTTAAGTGGCGCGAACTGCATGCCCCCGAAGTAACCGTAGGAATCGAAATCGGCGAAGCCATAAATCGAAACGCCAAAGGGGACATCAGCGGTGAATCGATGCGACCCGATACTTATTGGGAGTCGAGCAAATAGAAAGCTCGAACCAGGAATGGAGGTAAAGGACGCCGCAGTGACTACCGTGCCGTCCAAACGCATGGAACCAACGGCTGCACTGGGGGCGACGAGATTGGCGTAGTTGATCGGGATGCCGGTCGAGGGTGTGCTCAATATGTAGTCACGCAAGAATTGTTCGGTTGGCGGGATCAGCATCATGAACGGATCGCTGGTCACGCCGTCAAACGAGGAACTATTCGAATACTGAGCGACTAGGACGGGCTTCGAAGCGGTGATGATCGATGCAGCGGTGAGAATCCGCTCGAGGAATTTTCCAGCATCGAGGGTTGCGACAAGAGTTCCATTGATGCGGACTTCGGTGTTGTTTTGTTGGGCAAGGATTCGAAATGTATCGCCACGGGTCCGGGTAGCTAGCGGCGAGGTTGCAAACTGCTTGCCCCACGTTTCGATCGGTGGGAGTTGTTCGACGAGGTGGTCGGCTGCAAGGAAGTCCACAGGCACACGGGCTGCGGTATTGCCGCCGAAGACGGAAATCGGTTGCGTAGCGGTAATGCTTGTACCGGACAAATCGGCACCGAGTGGTGCATTGACGTGCAACGTGTACGACTGGCCTCGATCGAGCGTAACGGTGTATGGAACTCCGACCGTACGCGTTCCGACGGTCGCGGTGGGAGTGATGCTGACAATGGTTCCGTTGACCGTGCCCGCGATGGTCAGGCTGGAGCCGCCATCTAGAGCATTGAAGACGGTATTTTCGTACCCTAATACAAAGTATTGGCGTCCGATGGCATCGGTCGGCAGGGCAGTAAAACCGTCGGTCGAGAAGGTCATTTGATCGAGGCCGTACACGGCAACTTCATCGAGGGCTGTAACGAGGATCCCTCGATTCGACACAATATCCGAATTGTAGTTTTCGACATCTTTCGGCAGGGCAATCGTTGTCGTTTGGCCTGCGGTCACTGCGTACGAGGTGTACCAGTCCAGGCCTGGGATCTGGACGGTACCGGTGGTGTTCACGGCGGACGTGATCGATAGTGAAAAACTAGGTTCGAGCTGGCTGAAGACTTCGCGGAGGTTGCGAGGGAAAGCAATTTGGAATTCAGTCCCAAGATTGTCTCGAGCCCCCATGACCGGTGAGCGCGTGTCTTGAATGCGGAACGCATAGCTGCCGTATCGATCGGCGTCGAGTGGGTCAGACGTATAGACTAGAGCTGAATACGTTCCGGTGGCAGGTAACGTAATGAGTGCATCGCGAGTTGCACGATTGGCCAATACGGTTCCATCGGGAGCCAGGAGCGTAACGCCGACGTTGAAGCCGCCATTGTCGATGATGTCCAGCAAGACAGGGGTAATCGCATTGGCGTTGATAGTGTAGATGATCGTTTGGCCAGGGATGGTTGCCCCGATGAGTGCAGCGTTGAGTGTGGCTGGTTGGGGAACTTCAGGTGGGATATCCCAGATCTGGAATTGGTAGGTGTTTAAGGTGGCTGCGTCGAATGGAGGGTTGGCAATGAGGGTGTAGGTGCCGGTGTTGGGCAGAATCCACTCTTGATCGAGTCCGAATTCGCGTGAGAAGAACCCATTTGATAGGACGCTACCGTCGGGTTTGAGGATGGTGATATTGAGGTCACCGCCGGTCACGTCGAGGAAATCGAAGAAGACGTTTTGGCCAGCGTTGGCATAAAATCGCCATTGATCGCGGGCGCCGGGGACTTCGATGGCGCCGCTTACGATTTGTCGGTAGCCGATGGTTCGAATGTCATCGGCGGGGACTTGCCAGAGTTGGAAGGAGTAGGTCGGGAGATGCGAAGCGTTGAAGGCGCTCTTGTAGACGATCTTGTAAGATCCAGCGGTGGTCGCTGTGAAGCTGCCGTCGAGAAAATCTTCGCGGAAGCTTTCGCGAGAGTAGATTCGAGTTCCGTTTGGGGCAAAGACTTCGACGTTGACGTAGCCGAGAAAGACGGTGCTGAGAGTGAGGGTGTCTAAGTAAAAACGTTGGCCAGCCGTTGCGTTAAAGTTCCAATGGTCTTCGCGACCGGGTGATTCGATGGCGCCTGACTGGACTTGGCCAAAGCTAACGTTTCGAACGTCCGGAGCGGGTACATTCCACACTTGAAATTGAAAGGAGGGTGTGTTGGCAGAATTGAGTCGCAGCGTGTAGGTACCTGTCGTTGGGACGGTGATCACTCCCGAGTCGTGCTCGGTAGGTTGAAATCCGTAGAAGCCACCCTTGTTGTAAAGAACGTTGCCTGCGGGATCGATCAATTGAGAATCGATCCTGCCATTGGTAATCGACTGGAAATTGACGTAAAACTTTTGGCCTGCGGTGGCGTTAAAGGTCCAGTCGATCGTGGAGCCAGCAACCACGAAGGCATCGGTGACCACGTCCCCGATTTGGGTCTGCCCGCCTGGGTCGGCGAGTCCGGCTGGGGTTGTATTGCCTGACGCGAGTACGAAACTGCTCGTCGCGGACTGCCTGCCATTGTTCGTAAAATTGCGGCTGGCGTAGCTGTAGACCCTTTTGTCGACACTATCCAGAACGTAGATTCCGTTACTGTTTCGGGTGTTGATGGTGACACCCGTCGGATCGGAATTGGCTGAATCGAGCAGCCAAGTGTTAAGCAAAGTGCCTGTTAGACTGTAGGCAAAAATGCTATCGGAATTGGTATCAACGACCCAAATTGTCTGACCGTCGGTCACTAAATCGGTGGGGCTCGAGTTTTGGGAACTGAGTGCAAAACTGCTGGTGGCGGCAACCGAACCGGACCGACGCGACGATGCGTTGGCAAAACGCGAAATGCGTTTGGTTGAGGAATCGACGATCCACAGATCGGTTCCATTGGTTGTGATCCCCTGGGGTGACGTGATACCGGTCGGCTGCCATGATCCGAGGAGGGCTTCGGTGTTCGAGTCATAGACATAGACTCGATCGCTGGACCCTTCCTCGCTGACAATCCAAACTGGGTTGGCATCCCGATTGGTAGCGATGCCTCGAGCATTGACGGAGGATTGCAAGGAAAAATTGCCGACGCTGGTTCCGTTGTCGCTGTAGCGATAGGTCTTGTCGTTGGTGTCGACCACAAAGAACTTCGATGGCAGAGGGCCAATGGGTGAGCTATTTCGACTTGAGACTATGGCCGCTACTGCCCCTGGGCCGTTAAGAAAAATTTCCATGCGGCTGACGCGGCGCGCGTTGAGCGCGACCACTTGAAAGCTATTGTCGCCAACACGAGGGACGGGCGTATCGCTGATGAGGGAGCCATTGGCAGCGAACAGTCGGATCTTGCTGCCGACGTAGTCGATGTCCAGCAGATGGACTTCATCCAACATGGTCGGCTGAGCGTAGGTGAAGGTCAGTGTACCGCCGGTTGCGTTGTCGTTGGGGTACGAGGCGTTGTTGTCTTCGGAGATAATCAGCACATTGCGAAGTGCCTTATTGTTGGCACTGCCACCACTGCCGATGCCTGGGCCGCCAAAGGCAGAGTTGGGAGTGCCGAGATCGGTATCGCCGCCTGTTGGCGAAGCCGAATTGAAGATCATGGCGGGCCGCGACGCACTGTTGGAAGAGACGGTCATGCCAAGGGATGCAAATTGATTAGTGATACGCGTCCCTGCGGTCAAAAATGTGCCGTTGGCCGCGCGTTCGAAGTCGATGGTCGGCAGGCATTTTGTGTCCTCGCCATTGACCGTTATCGATAACGTGTTGGATATCCACTCGGTGGCGAAAGGGGAATTGGTACGGGTGGCAGCGTATTGCAAATAGCCGTTGGCATGCAACCATTCGCTCATCCGGTAGCCAGCCACGATGCCATCACCGGGTGCCCATGTCCCGGTTGAGTAGACACTCGGGTCTTCGGTTTGGTAACGCTGGTTATTGGAGCCGTTGATGAGTGTCATCCAATCGAGTTGCAGGTTTCGATCGATATGGTTGTTGGGTTGGTACAGGTCATTGATGAACGCGATGCGAACTTGATCGGGCGTAATGATTCGAGACGACTGGTAGGTGAAGTTTTTGAAAGCGGTGGTCGTGGTGTAAGTGCCTACGACAGTTCCACCGATGGAAAGCTGGAATTGCTCGCCCCCCATTTCGCCTGCTGCGCGGATTTGTACGGTCGTACCGTTGTTGGCATCGTTGTCGAATTGGAAGGTTCCGTTGTTGGTCAGCCACTCACTTTGTCGATAGCCCGGCTGAAGTCCATCGGCTTGTTTCCAGGTGCCGGTGGAATAGACATCGTTGGCTTCGGTTTCGAAGATTTGCCGGTTGATCACAAGCCGATCGACGATCAGGTTGCGATCGAAATTTCGCGACGGATCAACCAAATCGTTGGTGAAACGAATCTTGACTTGGTTAGGAGCAACTGGATTCGGAGCGAGGTACGTGTAGGTTTGGAGTGCTCTGGTTGCGGTCCACGCTTGGACAACGGTATTGTCGATCAGCAACTCGAAGTTTTCGCTCCCTTCGCTCCCTCGGGCAACGATTTCAAGGATAGAGCCACTGGCCGTGTGACGTGGCCCCGTGTAGTCTTCATCGAATGCATGCGCGAGGACTTTGTAGTTGCCTCGGCGAGCGAAGGTATGCGTCACGGACGAGGGGTTACCGGCCAACGATTGAAATGGGGTGCTATCTCCCCAATCGATCA
>JAYUVJ010000276.1:0-4453 GCA_043754155.1 Acidimicrobiia bacterium | reverse complement strand
GCGGGTATCGAAGGATCATGGTTTGGCCAAGCATGAAGCAAAACAAGCGCTCGCTCCGTGCCGCAATCGCATTCGGCTTAGCCATGGCACTGGCCTTGCCACTGGCAATTGGTTTGGGAACAACCGGGTTTCTCTTCACGCCTTCCATGGCACAAGCAGCGAAAAAGCCAGCCCAGAAGACGTCATCGGGCAAAACGGTACCCAAGCAATCAAAAGCACCCTCAAAGATTGCTTGGGGGAGTTGTTCCGAAGGCACCGCGGGGGTTGAGTGTGCAGATTTCATCGTCCCCATCAGTGCGGTCGATCCAACCCTGGGAACAACTCGTCTTGCAATTGCTCGTCGCAAATCCCTAGCGAAACCTCGACTTGGCGTCCTGTTTGTCAACCCCGGTGGCCCTGGTGGCTCAGCGGTACAGCTGGTAAAAACCTTCAATCGAATACTCAAAGATGGCATCGAAGGTGCCAACACCGATCAGTTCGACATTATTGGCTTTGACCCGAGAGGGGTCGGTGCTAGTCAGCGAATCCAATGCAGTTCAAAGTTGTCAGATATTGGCCTTAACCCGTTTACCACGGCAAAAACGCCCGAGGAACGTGCCGAATTGTCGGTTCGGTGGTCCAAGAGTTGCGCCGAGAAAACCGGACCCTTGTTTGGTAACGCTGGAACCATTGACGCAGCCGACGACATGGAACGGCTTCGCATTGTGCTGGGCGAAACACAGATTTCCTACCTTGGCTTCTCCTACGGCACCGTACTCGGTTCGGTCTACGCAGCCCGATACGGTTCACGGGTGCGAGCAATGGTGCTTGATGCTGCGGTCGATCCAACCACCTACGGTTCCACCTATCTATTGAATCGTGCCGCCTCGGTTGAATCGCGACTGCGGGATTTTTCTAACGCGTGCGCAGGATCAAGCGGTTGTCTGCTTTCAAGCGCCGGGTCAACTGCCGATTCGATTGCGAAGCAAATCACCGATGTGCTGGCCAAAGTCGAAACGGGCACACCGGGCGGCAACGATCGCAGCGACCAGGTGCAGTTCACTCGCAGTTACCTCGTATCGGTCTTGGAGGAGCAGGCCACCTGGCCCGAAGCAGCAAGCATCATTAAGCGACTCAACTCCCCCACCGGCTCAAATCTGATCGACCTTATTCCCCCATCGAAACCACTATTGGAGCTGTCAGACGATCCCGAGTTTTGGACCGTCGAATGCACCGATGCTGCCTACCCGAACAACGCAGATGAATTGTTGACCTTCCGTAACGGCGTCCCCGGGATTGCACCTGTCCTCGGACCGGTTTGGACAAGTCGCGATGACGTGTGTGTGAATTGGCCCACGCCGAAAAAGCCCCTTGGATCGTTGGTCTCGACAGCAGCCCGAACAACCATCGTTATTGGTGGCACGAAAGACTCGCGAACCCCACTCATTTGGTCGAGCGGTCTAGCGAAAGCCATGGGAAACGCTCGTTTGCTCACCCGCGATGGCGACGGGCATACGTCTTTTGATCGAAGTCGCTGTGTGCGGGAAGCTGTAGGCAGGTACCTCACCACCTTTGCACTACCTGATGACGGAACAATCTGCCCCTCTCGAAACTAGTTATCCTCGAATCGGGAGTGGGCTTGCGACGGGCATGACGTTTGCTTCCAACCGTTTCGAAACCGGACGTCAAACGAACTTCAAAGAACTCAAAGCAAACTTCTAGACACCAATCAATCCAATGAGGCGGATATGAAAAACCTGGCACGACGAGCACTCAAAAGCACACTGTGCGCAACCGTACTGGTTGCAACGCTGGCCGCTCCTTCGCCAGTTGCGGCCAAAGCTAGCTTCGCTGCAAAAGGCAAAAAGTTGAGCTGGGCACCGTGCCCCACCGATGACACGCTGCAGTGCGCAACCCTTTCTGTGCCCGTCGACCGAGCATTTCCTGCAGGAGCAAAGATCAACCTTTTTCTCCAAAAGCGACCGGTAGGTAGAGGCGTCAAGAAGCTCGGAACGCTGTTGACAGGCTCGGGATTTCCAGGAAACTCCGGAAACGAGTCCATGGCACAAGACGTGAAATCGCCCCAGTTCAATAAGGCTTGGCTGCGCTACGACGTGATTGGTTACGAACATCGAGGAACCGGAAAAAGTACCCCGATTGTCTGTGCAACAAGTGCACAGGATCTCGGCTTCGGGCCTTTCGTGGGCGATGAAAAGTTCGAAGAGGTTTACGCAGCTTGGGTGAAAGACTGCACGAATCGAAACCTGGCATTAACGGCACACATGAGCGCAAGTGATTCCGCAGGCGACATCGAAGCCTTACGGGTGGCCCTCGGCGAAACCCAACTGTCCTTTCAACTCTGGAATCACGATGCCACGGTAGGCGCTGCATATAACGCCCTCTATCCCGATCGGGTGAAGAACATGGCCCTCATCGATCCCTATCCGCTTACGTCTTCGATCCGTTACGTACTCGACCAAGCCCAATCTGATGAAGCCCGCCTGGCCAAGTTCGTGGAGAACTGTGCCGCAACAACCGCGTGCCCACTAAACGCTGCGCCGGGGCCCTTCGCGCGGATCGATGCCCTCCTGGCTAAAGTCAAGGCCAAACCCATCCCTCTCTCAGCCGACGCCGCCGACGGAACCATCGACCAACGAGAAGTAATTTCGCTAGTAGTAAGCCTTTTACCCGACGAAAGCGATTGGACTGCGCTGGCCAACCAACTCGTTGATCTTGAAAAGGGCGAAGTAAAGCACATCGAAACCTCGAATCTGAACTTCAGCACTAGCCGCTACTTCTTGGGCGAACTCGGCGGTGCGTTCTGGTCGATTGCATGCCAGGACGGTTTGTATGCTCGCAGTGATGCCGAGTGGGAGAGTTTTGCTGCCACGTTGGTCGCCGAATCCCCCCACACCCGATGGGCATACATTGGCGCAACTGCGCGGTGCATCAATTGGCCAATTGCCACCACGCCAGGAGTAAATGTGGCCCGGGGCATCAAGACACCCGTGCTCGTAATCTCCCGAGCAGAACGCTTGGGACTACCTCTTCAATGGTCCCCCGCTGCAGCAGCGACACTCGGCGGCCGCGTATTCAGCACAACTGGCACTTGGGAAAACTGCATCACGCAACCCCTCACCGACTATTTCACCCGCAACGCACTGCCCTCACCCGACGCACGTTGCGGCTAAATAGCTGCCAGCAAGTAACTCCGCCGAGAGGCATCTGTAGTTCAGGGCAGAGCAACCTTCGCGTTTGGACGGTGAGCAAAGGCCCAGCAACTACGCTGTATCTATGACGGTACCGCGGTTCATAACGTCCAAAAAATCTGCGTGCATGGTAACCGCGTGCCTCCTGGCTATCGGGCCACTTGTGAGTTGCAGCAGCGAGAAGAAACCACTTGAAGTGATCACCTCCGACAGCGTGAACGCGAATTCCGAGGTTGATGGGACTGTGATTACTGAAGATACAGGCGCCGCCGACGTTCCCGCTTCCCTTGTCGCACTCATTAAGAAGACCACCGGCGTTGAAGACACCATTGGCGAATGCGTCGGCGGAAACCTTATGGACGCTTATGGTATTGAGAAAGCCGCAAAGATTGCCTCTCTGCCCTCAACCGACACCAGCGACGAGCGTGTAGTGCTTGATCAAGCTGTTCTCGACTGCCGCGGCTAGAAAGATCCCGTTTGTTGCACTTACCCTGCATACTTACTGAGTTAGATTTTGGTATGCACCTTTCCTAGGTTCTTTTGTGGATTCTGTAGGTTCATTTGGTACGTTCAGAGTGTGCAAGTCCCTACCCAAAACCGATGACTAAAGGTTACGCAACTAAGCTTCGGGCGATACGTTCGCTTACTACTCGCGACGAGCCGCCGGGGACCATGGTTACGCCGTAGAGACAATCGGCGGCTTCCATGGTGCGCTTTTGGTGGCTCACTACGAGCAGCTGGGCTTCTTGGCGGAACTCATCGAGTAGGCCAATGAATCGGTGCAGGTTCACGTCGTCGAGGGCAGCCTCAACCTCGTCCATTAGATAGAACGGCGAAGGGCGCGAACGGAACACGGCAAACAGGAAGGCCATGGCGGTCAGGGAACGCTCTCCACCGGAAAGCAACGAAAGCTTACGAACATTCTTACCGCTAGGGCGGGCTTCAACTTCGATGCCAGTTTCGAGAATGTTGTCGGGATCGGTCAAGCGCAAACGGCCCTGTCCTCCCGGGAACAGTGTTTCAAACAGCCGAGTGAAGTTGTCACTCACGTCGGCAAATGCTGAGCTGAAGGTGGTGACAATTTCTTCGTCGATGGCTTTGATGACCTTGGCCAAATCACGTCGGGCCGTCTTTACATCTTCGAGTTCGCCCTCAATCAACCGGCTGCGCTCAGCCAAAGCGGTGAACTCTTCGAGCGCTAGGGGGTTGATGGGGCCAAGGAGACGAAGCTCGCGCTCAAGGTCGCGCACACGAGTGGTTGGCGC
>JAYUVJ010000275.1:0-9971 GCA_043754155.1 Acidimicrobiia bacterium | reverse complement strand
GGGCCCAAGCCGAGATTGCGCATCATGTCGCCGCCGGGCTCCTCGATCTTGATCACGTCGGCCCCCATGTCACCCAACATCTGTACGGCCATTGGTCCCATAACCACCGTAGTGATGTCGACGATTTTTACCCCAGCCAATGGACCGGTTGCGGCAGTCATTTAACGTGTCGCTCGGTAGTGGTTAATAAGGGAGTTGGTCGATGAATCGTGGTTTGATACATCCCCGTCGCCAGCAAGTTCCGCCCCAATCCGTGTGGCCAATACCTTGCCCAGTTCAACCCCCCACTGGTCAAAGGAGTTCACGTTCCAGATGACACCCTGCACAAATACCTTGTGTTCATACAGTGCCACCAACTGTCCGAGCACGTTCGGGGTGAGTTTCTCAGCGGTGATCGTGGTGGAAGTATGTTCACCTACGAATGTCTTGTGAGGCACCAAATCTGCGCGGACGCCTTCGGCTGCTACCTCATTCGCGGTCTTGCCAAATGCCAGTGCCTCCGTTTGGGCGAAGAAGTTGGCCATCAGTAAATCATGGTGGTGGGTTAGCGGGTGGTTGGGTTTGGCAAAGCCAATGAAATCCGCTGGGATACGCACCTTGCCCTGATGAATCAACTGATAGTACGCGTGCTGACCATTAGTGCCCGGTGTTCCCCAAACTACCGGGCCGGTCTGCACAGCTATGGGGTGGCCGTTGCGATCGACCGACTTGCCGTTGGATTCCATATCGAGTTGCTGCAGATAGGCCGGGAACAGTTTGAGTTCTTGGCTGTACGGAAGCACCGCGAGACTTTGCGCGCCGAAGAAGTTCCCTTCGGCAATACCGACGAGAGCCATAAGTACCGGCACGTTCTGAGCCAGGGGGGTGTTGCGAAAGTGGGTATCAATGGTGTGAAATCCAGCGAGCATTTCGTGGAAGTGAGCGGAGCCAATAGCCAACATGAGTGACAAGCCGATGGCTGAATCCATGGAGTACCGGCCACCCACCCAATCCCAAAAACGGAACATGTTTGCGGGGTCGATTCCGAACTCTGCCACTTTGGCTGCGTTGGTGGAAACCGCCACAAAATGGTGAGGAACCGCGTCGGCACCTAAGGATTCCATGAGCCAGGTACGTGCGGAAGTGGCATTGGTTATCGTTTCGATAGTGGTGAAGGTTTTCGAGGAAACGACGAACATAGTGGTAGCCGGATCGGCTTGGCTCAACACGCTCCACAGATCGGCGCCATCAACGTTGGAAACGAATCGACAGGCCAGATCGGGTGAACCGTAGGCGCGCAGAGCTTCATAGGCCATCGACGGACCTAGATCACTGCCGCCGATACCGATGTTTACGATCAAGCTGATGCGCTTGCCCGTCGCCCCGATCCACTCGCCACTGCGCACTCGATCGCTAAATACGGTCATCTGATCGAGTACTGCGTGAATCTCGGTAACAACATCGACCCCATCGACCATGAGGCTGGCTTCGCGGGGCAAGCGCAACGCCGTGTGGAGAACCGATCGATCCTCGGTGATGTTGATACGGGTGCCGTTAAACATTGCTTCGGCCTGTTCTGCGACTTCAGCCGCCACTGCCACCTTGAGAAGTGCGTTCAGCAGTTGGTCGTTCAGGAGGTGTTTGGAAAAATCCACCCGTAGCGATCCAGCTTCATATGTGTACATATTAGCACGCTTCGGATCATCGGCAAACAACGAGCGGAGCGTGGAGCCTTTAAGACTGTTGGCCGCGGATTCTGCGGTCTGCCATGCGGGAGAGTCGACGACGGTGACAATTGCCGGAAGCGCAGTTTTTGTAGGTGAAGCAGTCATGCCCGCCAGCTTAGGGGACCGTACTCATCCCCGGTTGGAGTTCCGCCCGCGATAGCTTTTGCGAAGGCTGCCACAGTTTGCGCCTTACGGCACTCGGACTGTTGCTCATTCGTCATTGGATAACGAAGCGATGTTGATTTCGTTTGCTGTTCTGGCTGCGCAGAGTTGCAGTAGCTTAGGTAACTGATGGAGTCCTTCGATAGAAGCGACATCATCGGCTTGTCGGCCAGCCGCATCTAGATTCTTGGTGCTTTGAGTAAGGTTGCGACATGGCCAACAAGGTGTACACGCCTATGATCCTTGCTGGTTTGAGCAAAAATTCGCGTTCCTCCAAAACTGAGGATTTGCGTTGGACGGATGTGATGGAGTTTTTGGAGGAATATCGGCACGAATCTGCTGAGGGCCTAGTGGCGGTTACTCCAGTGGGCGGCGCTGTTCTGAATGAAGGTGATCTCGTGGTAGTTGGCTCGGCAGGTTCACAGACCATTGACGCAACACGCAAAACGTAGCTTTACAACACGGGCTTGACTTCACTGATCGTACCCAGAGCGAGGCCCTTCAGCTGCGGACGAACCTTGGCCAAATCACCAGCAATCACGATCATTACGGCGTCGTCACGAAGAAGGTTACGAGCGCCGGTATCGAGTTCTGCTGCATCGAAACTTGCGGCCTTGAGAAGTTCGCTTCCCAGGTTGTCCCATTGCAGTCCAAGATCGCGGCGGCCACGGAGATTTTCTACCAATGCAGAGCTAGTCGATACCAAACCGAGTGACTGAGAATAGGTAGCCGAGGTAGCCGTTTTCGTTTCGTTAGCGGTGATGTTCCCCTTTTTGAAGTTGGTAAGCACGCTGAGGAATTCACCAAGTGCGGGGCCGGTGACTGAAGTTTCTACACTGGTGCCACCGCTTGCTACCCCGTAGAGGACGTGGGTTTGCAGAGATGCCCCAGCTCCGTAGGTGTAGCCCTTTTCTTCCCGAAGTTTGGCATTGAGACGGCTGGTGAACGTGCCACCCAAGATGAGTGATGCGGTTTCGGCGGCAAGGTTCTTAGGATCGCTTGGACCAACGCTTGTGGCCAGATACGAAAGGGTGCTTTGCGCTGCTCCCGGAATATCGACCAGCAGGGTTCTGCGTGGAGTTGAAGGGACCGGAGGATCAACTGGTGCTTTCAGGGGCTGGCCACTGGTGTTCCACCCTTTGAACGCCGTATTGAGCTTGGCGACGAGTTCGCGTAATGGGATGGAACCGGAAGCGATGATGTCGGTATTTTGCGGTTGGAAAACCTTGAGATGCTCAGTGCGCATAGCATTCGCGTTCAGTGACTTGACCGATCGAAGCGTGGGGTAGCGGCGGAAAGGATGGTTCTTGGGGTAGAACCCGGCGCTTGCGCGTGCTGCCATGGCCGAAGGGTCAGTTTGTGCCGCTTCAAGCCCGGAGACCTGTTCGCCAATGGCTAGTTCCAACTCTTTGGCCTCGAATCGTGGCCGTAGCGCGATATCGGAGGCAAGCCCTAAAGCCACGTCGATGTTGGGAACGGGCGCATTCACCCGCACGTAATAGCCGCCAAACCCTGCGCTCACCGAGACGTCGGAACCGGCGAGATTCAGCGCTTTCGTAAGCTCTTCTGCATTTCTGGTTCCGGCTCCGCGGGTCATAACTTCGCCGAGTAACGCGGCGCGGCCTTCCTGCCCGAGTGGATCACGTTCTGAACCACCGACGACTTTCATGAGCAAACGAGTACGGGGCGCATCCGGGCGTTGAAAATAAGCAACCTTGATGCCGTTGGCGAGCGTTGCCGTAGTGGGTTTGGGCACTGGTACCGCTTTGGCTTGGCCGTCGTTCGCTCGAGCAATGATCTGCGCGCTTGGTGCTTTGGTGAGCTTGCCTGAGGGCTTCCCGCTCGAGCGTGTCAGTATGGACGGATAATCGCCTCGATCCCCGGGCAGCACTGTTTGTACAACGAGTGCTGAAGTTTTGCGCATCCGATTATACGCGGATCGCACATCAACCAGATTGACGTTGTCGAATCGACGCTGAAATCTCGCCAGTGCTTCAACCGATCCGTAGCGGCTTACAACCAGCTGGAGTAAATCCGTACGTCCACCTATTTCCTCGAAGGCTTCGGCAACAGCGACCTTCGAGCCAACCTTTGCGGCTTCGAGTTCAGAGGCTTTGAAACCGTTCTTTCCTATCTTGCCCAACTCGAATTCCATCGCCGCTTGGAGCTTTGGTGCCGGCACGCCGGGTGCTGCCTCAGCGTCGACGAAGAAGAAACCAGCATGGGCTTTCGGGTCATATGAAACGTTGATACTGGTGGCCAGTTGTTGCTCCCGCACCAGGTGCTGTTGCATGGCGTTGCTGTAGGTGTCATTGAGCATGACGGCTGCGAGCTCAAGCGCGGGATTGGCGAAGGACCCGTCGATTGGTTTGCTCGAAGCGGCCCAAGCCAGATTGACCTGTGGGTTGGAAACTGCATCAACTGAAGACTGGGTGATTCTGCAGGGGTAACACGCTCGCTTACCCAGTTTGTTGATGTTTACAAACGACACCGGTTGAACCTTGGTTTGCTGGCGGTCGGTGATGTTACGAAAACTTGCTTCAATCAGCTTCTTGGTTGTTTGGGTGTCAACGTCGCCGGCCACAATCATGGTGAGATTCGATGGCCGGTAGTACCGATTGAAAAAGTCCACAACATCGGCATTCTTGGCAGCCTTCAAATCGGCGATAGAGCCAATAACTGGTCGCTGGTAGGGATGTCCTGGTGGAAACAGACCATCATTCAACGCTTCGCCTGCCGAACCGCCTGGTTCGTCGAGCACGTTCTGGCGCATCTCGTTGAGTACAACGTCGCGCTGCAAATTCACTTTGGCATCCGTCATGTAGGCCGCCAAGTTGGCGAATCGATCGGCCTCCAACCAAACAAATGTCGGCAATGCATTGGCTGGGCCGGATTCGTAAAACACGGTTTCGTCGTAATCGGTATACGCGTTGTTGCTTCCGCCGACGGTTTCCATCACGATGTCAAAATTGGGAGCTGCCTTGGTACCCATAAACATTAGGTGCTCAAACAAGTGAGCAAACCCACCGCGTCCGGGTGGCTCATCGGCTGATCCAACGCCAACACGCGTGCTGAGCTTTACGCTCGGAACGCGATGGTCCTCATGCACGACCAAGCGCATACCGTTGGTGATAGTGAACTCCGTTGTTTTGAGCTCATCGCCTTTCGGTGCCGGGTCCTTGCCACCTGAACCTCTTACGCTGTCGGTGGTGCATCCACCAAGCGCGCTGAGCATCACGGCGGTTAGCAGCACAGCGGCGGCTCTCCAAGTAGCGGTGCGCATCGTGCATCGTGAGGCTTTTGGATTCATATACCGATAGTAAGCCCGGTTAGTGCCGGTTAGCTCTACTCGGGTTCATTTGAAAGTGCCGACTCGAGATAGATCGAATCGCCGTAAACCACACCCCATAGCTCGGCCCGTATGACAAGACTCCGACGGGCCCAGTACCCATGTCGTCGTCGGAATCGTTGGCGGTGGTGGGTCCGAGGGGTTCTGGGACGACACTGCTCAACGTGCTGGGTTGCGTCACCAGACAGACGCGCAGGCACTATTCCGACACGCGGAACCACCAACAAATCCTGCTCAACAAATCCTGCTCAACAAATCCTGTTCAACAACGCAGAAGTGCCCACCAAAATCGGTGGGCACTTCATACATTTTCGAAACCAGCGCAGATCTTCGCGTAATCGGTTACTGAATCAGGCGGTGCCGAGCCAGCCGTTCACGGTAGCTTCGTTTGCGGCCACCCAATCTTTGGCGGCAACGTCGACTGCGACTTTGTCGGCATCGACCTTGGCAGCTATTTCGTTCTGTTGTGCGGTGGTTAGCTGAAAGCGACTGAGGAACGCATGGGCTCGTGGGTTCTTCGCTTCGAGCTTTGCTGAAGCAGCCTTGTAGATAAGGTCGACCGGATAATCACAAGCGTACTTACCATCTTTGGCGGCCGCAGATTTCCCGCAGGCATCGGTGTACTCCGGGAGCTTGACCTGAGTGAGAGCAACCTTTGACTGCAACCACTGTGGCTGCCAGAACTGGACAAGAATCGGCTTCTTAGCCTCGACCGCTTGCTGAATGGCGGTAATCAACGCTGCCTCTGAACCAGCGACAACAAACTTGAGCGGTAACTTAAGATTGTCGATGATTTGCTCATCGTAGGAAACGTAGCTTGGGTCACCCATCAAAAACTGACCCTGATCGCCGGTTTCTGCGGTGGCGAACAACTTTGCAATCTCCGGCTTAGCAAAGCCCTCAACGGTGGCGAGTTCTGGGTGTGCATCAAGCAAATAGGTGGGAATGTACCAACCAATTTTTGCTTCAGGGCCGAGCTTGCCTAGATCAACAACGGATTTCTTGCCAGTGATGTAAGTGTCGAAATCCTTGGCGTGGCCAGAGGGCCAAACCTCAAGAACTGCATCCAGATCGCCGGAGTCAAGCCCTGGCCAGGTTGGGCTTTCGTCGATGTTGACCAATTCGGTGGGGGTGCCCAATTTGGACTCCAGAACGATTTTGGCCACGTTGGCGTTTACAGCGGAGCCCGTCCATGGATTCACAGCCAACTTAATTCCAGCGCCCTCAGGAACTTTCTCAGGAGCGACGGCAGCAGCCGTGGTATCGCTTGAAGCTGCAGCGGTGGTCTCTGAGCTGGTTGCAGCGGTGGTTTCCGAGGACGCGGCGCCGGTGGTGTCGGCTGCTTTGTCCTTCGTGCACGCAGCTAAGCCAAAGGTGGCGCTGAGCACAGCTCCGGCGATTAGTAGGCCAGTAGGCCAGTGTTTCTTGGTCATCGGTTTCCCTCCAATGGGACTTCAACGTTGGCCGCAACGGAACGACACAACGCACAACGCAGCTGCCGGATGGTCCGGACAACCACAGGACTCGAGTTGCTTCACTACTGAGATGAAGGGCCGCTAGAGCGGTTCCCCCATGCTTGGGTGATGCGGTCGAGCACAATTGCTAACCCGACGATAGCCAACCCGCCAGCCAGGCCGCGTCCAATCTCTTGTTTTCGCACCCCAACGACTACTTCGAGTCCTAAGGCACCTGCCCCGACCAAAGCAGCAATGACCACCATCGATAGCACCATCAGCATGGTTTGGTTGATACCGAGGAGAATCGATCGGGCAGCAAGGGGAAGTTGAACCCGCAAGAGCTCCTGTTTCGGTGTCGCTCCAAACGAGATGGCAGCCTCACGGGGGGCCCACGGAACGGCTCGAAGCCCCATGCTGATGAGCCGGATCCCGGGCGGAAGTGCATAAATCACCGAAGCAATGACGCCCGTTACGCGACCAACATTGAACAGAAAAATCACCGGTACTAAGTACACAAACGGTGGTAACACTTGTGCGGCATCAAGTAACGGTCGTGCAATACGTTCGATCCGATCAGAACGGCCCACCAAGATTCCGATCGGAACAGCGAGGGCAATACTGATCGCCAACGCCACAAGCACTTGGCTCAACGTATCCATAGCGAGATCCCAAACTCGTAACGAAGCAATTGCCGTCATCAAGGCAAAGCAAAGGACTCCAAGCTTCCAGTTGCGCCTTCGTGAACCATGTCTGCTCGAAGCTCCGCTCGAAGGTGTGATGCCCCAACCAATTAGCCCGATGACCGCCGCAATGGCCCACCAGGCCGGGCCAAGGAGTAAATCGCGTAAGGGCGTGAGGAGCTTGAGAACGAGGAAATCGCTGAATGGACCGGTTCCACCAACCACGGGAACGCCTTCGCGAAGGTTAGAGTTGATCCACTTCACTGCGGAGTTCGCTGGCTTCACCACATCAATGTGCAGCCGTGCGGGAAAGGCTGACAAATGCAGTCCTTTCGTCAGCAGGGCCACAGCTACGATGCCGACGACACTAGCCAAACCCCGTCCCCAGCCGGGAAGAGTTGCTATGCGTACCGACAGATTCTTAAGCGCCGCCGAACCCGCCGTTGGCTTCTTTGACCATCGTGAACCCAACCGGGTCGCTCGCTCGCTTGTTGACATACGGTCCAGCGTTACTGCAGCAAAGACCAACGCCAACCCGGGGGCAAAAGCACGGCCCACATCAACCTTGCGCAGGCCCTCTTGGACATCGTCACCCAAGCCACCCGTTCCTACCTGAGCGGCAATAACGACGATTCCGAAAGCCATCATGATGACTTGATTAAGCCCCAACAGAATTGGTCGCTTGGCCATGGGCAGCTGCACTTTGCGAAGTAGCTGTGCGGTTGTGCATCCGAAGGACAGGCCAACTTCGGTGGTAACTACCGGGACAGCGCGTATTCCCAGCGATGTGAGTTTCACTGCAGGTGGTACCGCAAAAATTACCGTTGTCACAATGGCGGCCGGCGCCCCGATCCCTACCGCGACAACCACCGGTAGTAAGTACACATATGCAGGAAGAACTTGGGCGGTATCAAGAATGGTTTTGAGGACGCGGTCGACCCGGTCGTTGAGCCCTGCCCACACGCCGAGTGGGACCCCGATAACCATGGCTAAGGCAACGGAAACCATCATGAGCGACAACGTAATCAGTGTTTGATCCCAAACTCCCAAAATCCCACACATCAACAGTGACCCTGTTGCTACGAACACGGGCCGCCAACCAGCCACACGTCGCGCGATTAAGGCAACCGTAGCAAGAACGCCGGTCCATCGCAAAGCGCGCAACAACCAAAGCGTTGCGTTATTAAGGTTCTTTAGTGCCGTGGAAATGGGGTTAAAGAGCAACCGAAACAGCGGGCTGGTCTCGCGGTGGATGACCGTCCACGAGTAGATGCGATCACCCCAGCCGCGCACCTTTATATCCAACCATGAAGGCACGTCGTGACCAAGATGACGTGTGACAAACAGGCCAACAAGCAGCGCGGCGATGAGAATTATTCTTCTGGCCAGGCGCCCTTGCTTCGCCATCAAGAGTTTGCTTACTGTAGGTTGACCATCACCTGGTCCCGAACCATTGAGTTCAGAACCGCTTTGGCCCGAGGCGGTTGCTGCCTTCACGCCATGTCCTCGCCCGCTATGACTCGCAGCGCATCCGATCGACCAACCGTCCCGACCAAGACGCCGTGACCATCGCGAATCGCGACTGGATCGGCGCTACTGGCCAAAGCGGCGATGATCTCTCGAATTTTTGCAGAAGGGAGGAACGTCCCAGCCCAGCTTTGTGATGCATTATCGCTGGTCGTTGCCGGGGTCATGATCGATTCGACCGTAACCACGTGCGACCGGGGCACATCACGCACAAAATTGCGCACGTACTCGTCGGCCGGATTGCTCACCACTTGTTCTGGCGTGCCAACCTGTACGAAGCGACCGTCACGCATGATGGCAATGCGATCACCAAGACGCAGAGCCTCAGACAAATCGTGAGTGATGAACACCATGGTCTTGTTGAGATCAGTATGTAAACGTACGATCTCGTCTTGCATGTCTCGTCGGATGAGTGGATCGAGCGCAGAGAACGGTTCATCGAACAACAAAATCTCGGCGTCGGTCGCTAGTGCTCGGGCCAACCCAACCCGTTGCTGCATGCCACCACTCAATTGATCCGGACGACGTTCACCAAGGCCACCTAATCCCACCAAATCGAGCACTTCAATGGCTTTGGCCCGGCGTTGCTCACGGTCGGTTCCGCGAAGTTCAAGGCCGAAGGCGACATTGTCAATAAGGGACCGATGGGGGAGCAGGCCAAAGTGCTGGAACACCATGGAAACCCTGTTTCGACGAATGTCGAGCAACGTGGCCTCTGATGCCCCGGTGACCTCGGTTGCGCCCATGGTAACGGTTCCGCACGTCGGTTCGATCAGGCGAGTGAGACAGCGAATCAACGTTGACTTACCGCTTCCGGAGAGGCCCATCACTACAAAGACTTCCCCGGGCGCAACGTCGAGGTCGATGTCGCGCATGGCCACCACGCAACCTGTCTGCGCCTCCAGGTCGGCCCGTTTCAAATCTGCTTGAGGCGTATTGGGAATTCGGTCGCCCTTCGGCCCAAAAACTTTCCAAAGCCCACGAACCGAAATCGCTGGCGCTACTTCTGGCATGCCGGCCCCTTGCGAAGGATCGTGACTAGCCCGCAGGCAGGATCAGGTTCTTGTTTCCGAAAGGCTGCAAACACGAC
>JAYUVJ010000274.1:0-2823 GCA_043754155.1 Acidimicrobiia bacterium | reverse complement strand
TTCATCACCGCCTTGATCAACTTCATCATCGTCGGCACCGTTTTGTTCCTTATCGTTCGGGCAGCAAATCGTCGCAAGGCAAACGAGCCACCGGCAGGTCCTTCGTCGACCGACGTACTGCTCATGCAGATCCGCGACGGCCTACAACGCTAAAACTTGCCACTTCGGTGGCGTACACAAGCAAACCCGAGTTTGGGGCTGCATCGAAAACGGTCGATCTTTCGGGGTCGGCCGTTTTGCATTCCACCATCGTTTAAAACTCGTTCAACCCGTCGTTCCAACCATCGATAAACGCGTCGTTCCAACATCGTTTTAAACCTCGTTCAAACCTCGTTCCAACCATCGATAAACGCGTCGTTCCAACCTCGTTCAACCCTCGTTCAACCCGTCGTTCCAACCATCGATAAACGCGTCGTTCCAACCTCGTTCAAATCTCGTTCAGCCCGTCGTTCCAACCTTGTTCAAACCTCGTTCAAACGCGTCGTTCCAACCTGTTAAAACCATCGTGCAAACCCGTCGGGAAGCCTCGTTCAAAGTTGCTTTTCTACCTCGTGCAACTTCGTTTTAGACCGTGACGGTCACCGTTACCGCGTTGGGCGAAGGAGCTGACATGGCCCATCCAAGAACGGCGCTGAGGGCCCTAGTAGCAGGCCGAATGGCGAGTCGCTCGGTTAACGGCAAATAGGGAATTCGGAGATCCCAACGGACCCATCCGGGCAGCAAACCCACCGCAGCTGAGCACAAAATGGCATACGGCCCGCGTGCAGCCAAAGATAGGGGAGGGAGCAAAAGAAATCGAACGGCGCCCCGAGCCTGCGGCCCTGCTTTGAGTTCGCTGCGAATCGCGGCCATTGCTTCACGAAGTTCCAAGACGCTACGTGCAGGTGACTCCACACCCAAGAGATCAGCCAAACGAGCTTGCTCCGCTACGTAACGGTCTGCGTCGTCACCGGAAAGCTTCGCAGCACCGTACCGTTGATAGGAGACCAAGAAACTTTCGACGAGGGTGTGATGAACCCAAGACATGAGATGGGGATCGTTGGCTGCATAAGGACGACCGTCGGGTGCCTGCCCCACTACTCGTTCGTGAACTTTTTTTACGATCCCTACCGCCCGTTTCGCCTCCACTGTGGTGCCAAACGTGGTCGTTCCCACAAAACTGGCCGTGCGCCACAATCGGCCGGTGGGATCGGTTCGGTAGGCAGAATGGTCGGCGACACCGGCCATGGCGAGGGGATGGATCGTTTGCAGCAGCAGGGCTCGGATACCCCCGATGAGCATGGCCGAATCGGCGTGAACCCGCCATGTAACACTGTCGGGACCGAAAAGCCCGGTATCGCCGATTATCGGTTTACTGAGATCACGAACCGGTTGTTCGTCACCCACGAGGGTTTTACGAATAGCAGTTTGTAGCCCGGTGCGAATGCTGCTCAAAGGATCCGATGCCATGAGAACACCGTAGATGCGAGGAGTCCGCTACTGGCATTTCCGCTCGCACGATGCAGCCACGAATCGTTGGAGAGTTACCTGTCTGTAGGCACCTTGAGCTGAAAATCCTCGTCTTCGCTGTCGCTGTCGGTGTCGCTGTCGCTGTCGCTGTGACTGTCGCTGTCGCTGTGACTGTCGCTGTCGTCAGCCAAATCTGCGTTGATTGGATCGATCACGAGTTCAGGTTCTTTGCTAGCGCGTTCTACTGCAAGATTTATCGGCTCAAGCGACGTGGCGACTCCGCTGATCAAAATGGCAAAACCATTTCGTGCCGCCGTAGCCATCGGCGATTCTTCCTCAAGCTGTCCCCATTCGAGCATGGCGGACTTAAGTGTGCCAACCGAGGCCACAGCAAAAATTCGCGCTTCCAGGTTTGAACAACCACGCTGCTGGAGTGCTTCGGTTACCACGTCTTCCCAAATGCGTCGATAGGATCCGTCGGCAGACCGTAATGCCGGTTCTTCAGCCTGCAGACGCGCACCGAGTCGCATGTTTTTGCGGATTCCCGGGTGGGTGTCGAGGGCGCCGAACAGTTCAATGAACGCAGCGCCAACGGCGATGAGAGGGTGCTCCGTCTCTGGCCGGTCAAGAACGAGATCCCGTAGTGGTGCAGAAAATTCGCGGTGCGGAAACACCACGCATTCCTCTTTTGAGGTGAAGTGATTAAAGAACGTACGCGGAGCAATTCTCGCCCTGGCAGCAATCTGCTCAATGGTGACGTTGGAGTAGCCCTCTTCCCGAAACAATTGAAGGGCCGCAAGCCTTGTCGAAAGGACAATCTGTCGACGTTGTGCTTCTCTGGCACCCATCCGTTTCGGCTGGAGGACCGCATCAATGAGGCGTTGTGCATGTGCCATTTCTCCAGCTTAGGGAGGAATTCTTCAATTGCAAGTGTTGGCAGGATCTTTTTGAAAGCTTAAAGAACGATGACTGGGTGTTTTTCCTGAGTAGCACGTTTCGAGAATTTTAGGTTGCGTTCTTTACGTGATTGCCTGCTTCGTGCAGTGAGCACAACTTCGTGCGTGAAGCACAACTCCGGGCATCGAAGAGCAACGGGTCCCGATTTGTCGACATTACGACCTGGATTGCGGCCAGAATCTTTCCCGTGTCGATCGAGCCCACGAATCATCCGCAGCCTGAAACTACCGAAGCGTCGGGTGTTTCCGCAGAGGTTTTGGCGGCAATCGAACAAGCCAAGCTGTCTGAGCTGCGAATGGAATACCGACACGCCACCCTGGAACTCAGCGACCTTCTTCCAGAACCATTCGCCCAGTTCCGCCAATGGTTCGACATGGCCCGAACAGTACATGCGCCTGGAATGGACGAGCCCCACGC
>JAYUVJ010000273.1:0-3341 GCA_043754155.1 Acidimicrobiia bacterium | reverse complement strand
CACAACGGGTTTCAACCTACGAAGAACTTGCGTTGCCTGCAGTAGGTCTAGCTGCAGCCAACGCCGCATCAGTCGATCGTGATGCCCGTTTCCCCGTTGAAGCCATCGACGCATTGCGACACGCTGGCCTACTGGGCGCAATGGTTCCGCGTGAACTCGGCGGAATGGGCGCAACGCTGATGGACATGGCTAGTGTCGTGCAAACCCTCGGTCGATCGTGCTCCACCGCAGGCATGGTCTTCGCCATGCACCAAATCCAAGTGGCTTGCTTGGTTCGTCACGGCCACAGCGAAGCCTTGCAAGAGGTGCTGCGCGATCTTGCCGCCAACCAACGATTGTTTGCTTCGGCGACGACAGAGCTAGCCGTGGGTGGATCCGTTCGCACCAGCGTTTGTGCAGTCACTCCCGTTGATGGCGCGCCCGACCGGTTCTCCCTGGAAAAGCAAGCCTCGGTAATTTCCTACGGTGAATACTGCGATGCCATCTTGGCCACCGCCCGACGCAACCCCGAAGCTCAAGCCAGCGATCAATCCTTAGTCTTTGTGCCCCGCAGCTCAGCAACCCTGGAAAGAACGAGTGGTTGGAACACCTTGGGTTTTCGTGGGACCTGCTCCAACGGGTTCCTCCTACGCACCGAAGGTAACCAGAACCAGGTCTTCCCGGTTCCCTACGGAGACATAAGCGCACAAACTATGTTGCCGGTTTCACATGTGGTGTGGACGCATCTTTGGTTAGGTATCGCCACCGAAGCGGTTTCCCGGGCCCGCGCTTTTCTTCGACTGGCCGCACGGAAAACCCCGGGAACCACACCCATTTCCGCCGGCCCGATTGCTGAACTGGTAGCCCGTCTTCACGAAATGCGTGCCCTGGTTCATGCCACGGGCGCCGAGTACCAAGCGCTCTCAAACGATCCCGCCAGCGCAGATGAATTGTCCCGTGCCGCGTTTTCGATTCGCATGAACAACTTGAAGGTGTCGACATCGCGCATGGTGGTAGAAATCGTCGACGCAGCTATGGAAGCCTGCGGAATGGCGGCCTATCGAGAAGACACCCCACATTCCATGGGGCGGCTACTGCGAGACGCGCACGGCGCGCGAGTAATGATCAACAACGAACGTATCCTCGGCTCCAACGCCCAATGGCTACTTGTGTCCAAGGAGGACTAACACCATGACAACGACAACTTCCCCGTTGGCGGAATCTCTGCACACAAACGACCACCAGCACCCGCCCAGCGTTAATGGTTCCTGCTCTGAGACGACAGAGGCAAGTGAGCCAGAAAGTCCGCTACTACGCAGCCAAGAACGATTCCGCGACGAACTCTTCGCTGCGGGCATCTTGCTCCCCATGAAAACTGCTGGCCTTGTTGGCCGCAGCGCCGTGTTCGAGCGTGTGGTGGCTGGTGTAGTCAATGCCGCCGTCCGAGCTGGGGCGCCGTTCAAAGCCACTAGTTTGGCGTTCCCGCCGGTACTTCCTCGCAGGGTGATTGAAAAGACCGATTACCTTCGTTCCTTCCCTGACATGTTGGGTTCCGTTCATGCTTTCATCGGCAACGAGCGCGACCACATGAGCATTCTCAACGCGGTAGAAAAAGCTGAGGATTGGGCCGTTGGCTTTTCGTCGAGCGATGCGGTGCTGTTACCTGCATCTTGTTACCCAATTTATTTGTGGCGAGAAGGCACGCAAGTTCCCGCATCGGGCGAAGTGTTCACCGTTACGGGCCAGTGCTACCGGCATGAGCCATCACCTGATCCGGCTCGCCTGCGCTGTTTCCGTCAGCATGAACACGTAATTATCGGTTCGCCTGAAGCGGCAGCATCGTTTGCGGCACAGTGGGGCGATCTAACCGTATCGGTGTTGCGCAGCATGCATCTTCCCGCCGAACGCGTGGTCGCTAACGACCCGTTCTTTGGTCGTATGGGAAAGCTACTGGCGGCATCACAGATGGAACAAGCCCTCAAACATGAAGTGGTCATACCCATCAACTCCGACGAGTTCCCCACTGCCTGCGCTTCGGTAAATCAGCATCACGATCACTTCACCGAACCTTTCGACATCACCCTCGCCGGTGGAGGGATTGCTCACACGGCTTGTGTGGGTTTTGGTTTGGAACGCATTACGTTGGCTTTGTTCAAGCATCATGGTTTCAGCGTGAGTGCTTGGCCTGCAGTAACACGCGCCGTCCTTGGCTTGCTGTAATTCTCTTTTTCAACCTGAGCCCGATCCCATGACCGACCTTGCTTCCGCACAATCCCGAGACTCGGCCCCGCCCCCATTGCCTCAAACCTCGCCGCCGGCCATGTTGTGCCCATCATTCTTACCTTCCGACTCATCTTTGGTTGAACTTGGTTCACGAGGCGAAGGTCCAGCTTCCTCGGGCTATTCGTTACTCCCCCTTTCGACCGACGGATACCAACGACACGCGTTCCATGGCACCGATAGGGTCTGGCCAGAGACAAATTGCTATGCAGACCTATGGATCGAGGTGCTACACAGTTTGGGTTGCAACCCTGTAGCCGGTTTGGGTTTTACTGGTGGAATCGATTTCGAAGGTGATCAGTGGACCTTTTTTAAGTACCCTCTCGAAGACCTCCGTTCCCTGTACGGAATTGATGTTGCCGAGTACATGATTTGGCGCAACATGGAAGAACATCTAGCCGAACAGGCCCAGCTCGGCCGGTTCATGATCATCGAAATCGATTCATGGTTTCTGCCCGACACTGCAGGCGTTTCCTATCAAAAAACCCACGCCAAAACTTCGATCGTGGTCAATCACCTCGATCCAGCCAACAAGGTGCTCCGGTACTTTCACGGCCCTGGCTACTTCGAAGCATCTGGAGACGATTACGACGGACTTCTCCGCGTAGGAAATCCCGCTCGCTGGAGCGGAGACGTACTTCCACCTTACGTTGAAGCCATTCGCGTAGACCGTATAGTTCAGCGAACCGATGATGAGCTTCGTGCCATCGCCCGACCAATCCTGGCTGAGCAACTAACCCGTCGGACTGATGCTGGCAAAAACGCTCAGATTGGCAACAACGCGGGGCATAGCGTCAAAAAGAGCAATGCTATGCACGCATTCCTTTCGCGGTTAGACGCCGACATCACGCAAATGGGTTCCGGTGATCTCGCCCACTTTCACGCGTATGCCTTTGCCACGCTTCGTCAACTGGGTGCTGCCGCCGAGCTTGGATCAGACCATCTCCGTTGGCTTGGTGGACTAGACCATCCCGCCGATGGTTTCTCTTCCGTAGCCTCAGCAGCGAAGGCCATGCAGTTCAAACTGGCTCGCCTTGCTGCAGGACGCACCACCGATCTTTCCGGCACGAAGGATGAGTTAG
>JAYUVJ010000272.1:0-15636 GCA_043754155.1 Acidimicrobiia bacterium | reverse complement strand
GAAACAACAACTCAGAAACAACAACTCGGAAACAACAAGGGGTCCCAGCCTCCGGCCGGAACCCCCCTCAGTTAACCGCAAACGTGTGTGTACCGCGAATGCACTAGAGCGAGCGTCGGTTCTTTTTTTGGAGTTACTTTTTCTTCTTCACTACAATTTTCTTTTTTACGGATGGCTTTACCAGCTTGATCGGCTTCTTCGTGGTTGCGGTCACTGAAGCAACTGGCTTAACCGTAGCGGCCGGTGCGAGGGCGCCAACAGTGGCAACTACCACAACCGGACCCTTGACTGCAGGAAGGGCAACTTTGCCCGAGTTGTAGGCCGCTACCCTTTCAACGAGAGCCTTCCAAGCAGCGTCGTCTGGAAAGTTGTCGTAAGGGTTGGGCATCAGGTCGGGCGTGACAAAGATGACGCTTGCGTTGCGCGTTAGTGCAGCATCAACGGCGGCACCCACTTGTGACGGGGACACCGAGTGCACCATTTGCCAGATAGCACTGCGATTCTCTGCTTTAAACATCCATGCGTAGTACGGCGCATTGCTTTTCAGGAACACGTTTTCGATCCAAGCGGGTACATCAGCCTGCGCACGCTCCAAATTAAGGTAGGCGTCGGCCGAGCCTTCGTAACAATTGAGCATTGGCGCACCGGTATTGAGAGTCAAAAACTTGCCCGGATGACGGCCGCGGAACCCTGCGGTACCCGATATGCCTTTGGCAAAGTTGCTGTACTTGTCACACTGGTCGTAGTTGATTTCGTCGAGGAATACGCCATCGGCGGTGGGATAGGCCCCAAAGGCCGAGTCAACCCGGGTTTCCGTGTCCTGCCAGCTGACCTTTTCGTATCCAGCAGTTACGTAGATGAGCGTCTTAATTCCCTTCGCACGGGCTTGAGCGACATGCTTAGTGAGCTCAGCGTCGGCAACGAACGGCTTGCCTGAGGCGGGCGAATCGGGGTGGGCAATGATGAAGCCAACCTCGGGGGTGTTAATGGCACGATCCCAAGAGGCATCGTCATTAAAGTACGCAGGTACGGCGATTTGAACGGCAGGCTTTGGCTGAGCATTGGCGAGCGTACCGGTGCCAACTACGGCAGCCGATGCGAGTGCCAATGTTGCAAGCGTCGCAATAATCCGAGGACGTGAAGTCATGAAGGATCGATCCTTTGGTGAATTGGGCCGCGCAATAGTACGACGCCGGGCTGAAAGCCGTTGGAAAGTGTCGCAAAAGAATAGGCTGTAGGAAGCCACTCTTGTCGCTTGTCACTGTAAACGTGAGCACACGTAGCGCTCATAGCCAAACTTTCCCGCTTTTTCGTGGAATATCACCCAAGGTTTGGATGCTTGCGCTCCGATCGCCACACGAAACTGGCACCCGATTTCGTTGCCAAGGTTCGCGTTCCATGCTCATCAATTCGCCATAGAGTTTCTCCGTGCCAAAACGCCCCCGAGTGCTGCTCGTTACCGAGGGAACCTATCCTTTCATTATGGGAGGCGTGAGCACCTGGTGCGACGCGTTAGTCACGGGCCTTAGCGATGTTGACTTTGAAATTCTCCCGATCACCGCAGGTGGAATGCGCCGGGAGGCGTTGTTCACAATTCCGCAAAACACCAGGCTCGCCGGGCACCTCGATCTGTGGTCAGAAGACCTGCCGATTTCTTTCCCTATGCTTCGGGAGCGACACGCAACCGTAGACCTTCCTTCTGCACTAGCCCGTGGTTTGCTTGATTGGGATAGCGATCTCGATACGTTCGTCGAAGCGTTGGTGTGGTGCCGGCGTAACCCACGGGCCATTCGTCCTGCCTTTCGGCGTCGGGCTGCCTGGTCGGGGTTCGTCATGACACTCAATTCCTTAAGCGCTCGGTCTGGGACTGAGTTCGCACCTGCGCCGACCTTCGACATGCTCGGCGTATCTGAGCTGTACCGATTGTTGTGGTGGATTGCCCGAAGCGCCGCCTACCAAACCCCGAACGGCGAGCACGCACCGAATCTTTCCATCGTGACCGCTGCTGGATGGGCGGCAATTCCAGCCGTCGTTCACAAGGAATTACATGGCACACCCATCTTGCTTACAGAACACGGAATATATATGCGGGAGGCATATCTGGCGGCAATTCGCAACGATTCCTCCCCTGCTGCCCGTTGGACGGCTTCACGGGTTTCTCGCGGTCTTTCCCGATTGGCTTATGCCCACGCCGATAGGGTCAGCCCGGTAACCGAAGCAAATGCTGTTTGGGAGCAAGAATTCGGCGTAGATCCGCAAGTAATTAGCACTATCTACAACGGAGTGGTTGTTCCCCCATCAAGGGAGGCGCCACCGCGTGAACGAATCGTGGTCGCTGTTGGCAGGATCGATCCTCTTAAGGATGTAAAGACCATGCTGCGCACCGCTGCGCTAGTGCTCGATGCTGATCCCCTGGCCCGGTTTACGCACTACGGCCCAACCCCGATCGAAAACGAGGAGTACGCGCAGGAGTGTTTCAAACTGCACGCTGAGCTTGAGCTAGGTGACCGATTCGTGTTTGCTGGCCCTACCGATGATCCCTATGGCGTGGTCGCTCGTGCCGACATAGCCCTCCTCACCAGCATAAGTGAAGGTTCACCCATCACTGTGCTCGAAGCAATGGCCTCTGGGCGACCCGTAGTTGCTACCGCCGTCGGCGGAGTTCCTGAAGCCGTGGAAGGGTGCGGGTTCACCGCCCGACCAGGAGACAGCGAAACCTTGGCCGCAGGGGTGCTGCGTTTACTAGGCGATCCTGCGTTGGCCGACGAGTTGGGGTCACTGGCCTATGAGAGAGCAGAAGACGTGTTTGGTCACGAACAGAGCCTTTCGAAGTACCGGGCGGCAATCCGCGAACTCACCGGTCTTCGTTCGGTCCGTTACACGCCAACCTTTGCTCGGGGCGTCGACCCGAACACGCCGTCCCTGGCAACAATAGGAAGCCTCGGGCTTGATCAGCCAGCCCAGGCTGAACCGTCAAAGCCTTTCCTTGCGCACTCCTCCACCGAGTCGAAAGGTTCAACCTCCGCTCAAGGGATTCTCTCGGCTTTTCGCGAACCTCAACCTTTTCGAGAACCCCAACCGGCCCAACCACCCACCCACCTGCCGATTCGACCGGTCAGCAAGGGTCTCGGTGCGAGACGCTAGATGATCGATCAACCCACCCAAAATTCGTTCGAACAACTGCCCGTTTCTCGTGACGTTCGTCCGGTCTTAGCTGACACAGCTTGGGAACTTTGCGTCAGCTCCCTGGCCAGGGAGCCAATCGACCGATTCGAAGCCGCGGTCACCCTTGAGGCGCACCATGGTTTTCCTGCCTCCGAGGCCTTGGCTTTTGGTCGCAATTTTGCCCATTCGGGTCGAATCGCCAGTGCCCCCTTAGTAAGTACTCAGCGGTTGATTTCCCCTTCGTCGAGTCCGCAGACCAAAGCGGAGGAAACGACTGAACGAAACCTGAAGCTCGCCCGTCTTTTTGGCGAAGTCATCTTTATTGTCAGTGTCTTAATGGTGGGCTTCTGGGTATCAAGCATGACGACCGAACTTGGCATTGGGCCGGTCGACCATGCATGGCGAATTGCGCTTCCCGTCAGCCTCGGCGCTCAATGGTTCCTCCGCCGCCGCTACCTCGCAGGCGAAGACGGATTGGGACGCTTACGGCGCGAACCTATCGTCGCTGCCGCCGTTCTTGTTCTTGTGGCCGTTTTGGGCTTCGCCGGTGCTCGATGGATCGGCTCAGTTTTGGCCCTTTTATGGTCGGCAGGTTTCCTCGTGGCTCGTCGAGGCTGGTGGTTACCCCAATTTGTGGTGCTCGTGGTGGCCATCAATGTGCAGCGCCTCGTAAACGATCCCAAACCTTTGTTAGTGGGAATTGCCGTTGCGGTAGTGGCGTTCGCGTTGATTGGAGTCCTCACCTCACCCGAAACTGACCGCAATGCCAGCCCTTGGCATGCTGGCGTACTCGCAGCAGGCGTTGGCGCCGGGCTTGGGGCGCTGTTAGTAGTAGAACCGGAATTCATTTGGGCGGTGCGAATCCCCCTACCAATCCTTACAGTGCTTCCTTCGCTTCTCGGTAGCGTATGGGGTGCGGCCCACGTCTCCTCCCTTTGGAAGGTGCTTCCCGATCGACTCAGAGCCACTCCGCTTTCGTCATCGTCGGGAGCCGCAGCTGGACGTTCGGTTCGCCGCCTTATCCTGGCGTCGATCGTCAGGGTCGTGGTTCTCACCACAATTGGTTCGGTACTGGTATTGGCTTGGGCCAATCACGGAAAGCAATCGGGCCACATTACCGATCGACTGCTCGCAGCCCATGCCGTGTTGGCGGTCGCTGGTTTGTGCGTGTCACTGCTTGAGGGTTTCGGGAGAGCTGGGTTGGCGTTGTCGTGCGTGTTGTGCGGACTTTTCGCCGCCCTTCGAGGGCCGAGCTGGGTCTCCTCTTTTTTCCACATCAAAAACTTCCAGCCAGGTACCCATCTTCTCGTGGCAGCGGTCGTTACGATGACCAGTTCACTTATTTTCCTTTTGATCCAAATCCGCGATCCGGCCAGGTCTATCGCAGCTGGGATCTAGCGCCCATAAGCACGTTTCAACAATTTTCTGTGCCACCTCTGAGGTGTATCTAAACGGGCCTCTTTTCGTAACTTCGAACAATTTTTGCTCTGGTGAGCAGTTGGGTCAGAAACTTAGACGGCAGCTTCAAGCGGCCGACGTGCAGAATCCAACACGGTCCCGAAAGCAACATTGCGCTCATCGGCTTGCCACCAGCGGGTTTCGCAGCGTCCACAAGAATTCAGGGTGAGTTTGCGGTCGTTCACCACCATGGAAATGGTGACGAGATTAGCGATGTTACAAAGTGGGCAGGTCATGGTGACTCCTTCGATGAAAACCCTCCAACGGGTGATTTATGCATCGACGAACCCCCGCTCAAACTTGAGAGGAAAGTTAATTCTTTTCTAAAAGTTGATCATTTGACCCACGACCAAGAAGAAGACGGCCACCCAATGATCCAAACGGCCTGGATCGCAGCGTGATTTACCAGAATGGATGTACGGAAGGGTTTGGCAGCAGATGCGATAGCCCGTCGAGTTCAAACAGATGGGCATAGGCAGATTCGTTAGAATTCACCATAGAGCGCAACCACGGTTATGAGATTGAACCCCATATGCAAAAAAATAGCGGGACCGAGGCGCCCTTTACGCAACGCCACAGTGGCGCAAACCACCCCGACTGCAATCAGGGCGGGAAGTTGTAACGGTTGCAAATGAATCAACCCAAACCAGAGTCCTGAAAGCACCGCACTCGCCATGGTTGTCGGCCAAGACTGAAAAGCCGGCAACAACCGAACAATTGAACGGGCTATGAACCCTCGGTAAAAGCACTCCTCAACGATCGGAGCGACCACGCCGACGGCGATCGCTAACCCAAGAAAGGCCACCCCACCCCCGCCCGTGTTCTGCACAAGATCTTTCGCAGGCTTACCTAACTTTTCGGTGTCCACGTTCAGCAATCGATAAGGGAGAGAAACCACAAACTGCAGCCCCACCCCAGCGAACAGCCACAGCGCATCAACCGGCTTCATGGCGAGCGTCAAAAACGCAACAACCGATTCCTTTCGCTGACGAGATACAAAAAATATTCCACCGATCAGCACGAGCCATAACGGTGGAAACTGCAGCAGTGTTGGCCAAACTCCGGGCTTTAACACTTGCTTGCGCGAATCGAACGGATCTCGCTCAAACAAAAACGTCAAGGCGAACACCGACGTCACAACTACAGCCAGAACTTGGGCTCCAAAGGCAAACCCCAACGACGATGGACCCGGTTCAGGCCAATTCGGCGGGTAGACATGAGCTTTCGCCGACTGTCCAGAAAGTTCATTCATACGGGAATTCCACTACCGAGGGGTCCAGACATCGCCGCTTGTTCTTTCTCACCAAAGCCTGGTGAGGAACCTACATCGCTGAGCGATCAATTTTCAGCGTGAGAACTGGAGCAGTCCAGTTGTCGTCGAAAACCCCCGCTTGCGCCAACGGTTCACGCCGCATGGTCCATCCCCGCGGAGGAACTAAAGCATCGGTGTGGGCGCGACACAGGTCGTAGTAGTTGGGCTGGCGATCAACCAACAAACGCCCGACGTACACCACACGCGTTGCATAGTCATAGGACATGGTGGCTACGGCAATGTCGTGGCAAATGGGTTTTGAACACTGACGATCGGCCATAGGGAACAACGGTATCTATCGAAGCAGCACAGTGGGCGGATGCTCAGGGCTTCAAGCCCGGAAATTATATTCTGCACACCTATATTCGGCGCACAGGCAGGAGCCCTTACCATTTTGGAGGTCTGAGAGTACCTCACAGCGAAGGCTCTACGATGATGGGATGAGTGACCACAACACTCGCCCCTCCGAGGCTGGCGGCAACGCTGCAAACGACGGCGCCAAACTAAAAAACTCGTCCGCTCCAAGTGGCGATGCCTTTTTACCCCCGGTCCGCAGGCAGGGCGATCAGATCAATCAGCCCCTCGATCCACCAAACCGCAAACTTCGACGCCCCATGGACCGCCCCCGTCGGCTGAGTACTCCCAAGCCTGTCCTAGGAAAACCAGGCAAGGCTAACGGGAGTAGGAGCTGGCCAATTTGGCTCCCCTACGTACTTGTTGGTCTTCTCCTGCTGCTGGCCGCATCGACCTTCATCACCAATCGCAACGGCGACTCGATCTCCTACGATGCGTTTCTCTCTAAGGCTAAGGCCGGCGAAGTAGCAAAAGCTTCATTCACCAATGGGACCGGTGCGGTTCGGGGCGAATTCGTTGACGGAACTCGATTTCGCACTTCTGGACCAGATCAGCTGAGCGTGGAAGACCGAACTGATTTACGCGCCGTCTCGCTGACCTTTCGCTCGCCAAGTCGTAGCATTTGGGAGGGCCCCGTCGGCTTGTTTCTTCCAATCCTGATGGTTATGGGGCTGCTGGCGCTTATGTCACGTCGAAGTGCCGCTGGCGGAATGGGAGGCCCGGGCGGAGTCATGCAAATCGGGAAATCGCGAGCCAAGTTGTGGACCACGGAGCGACCTAATTCCACGTTTGCCGATATCGCTGGCTATGACGGTGTGAAGACAGAAATGCAAGAAGTGATTGATGCCTTGCGTGAGCCTGCACGTTTCGCCGAGATTGGGGCACGTTCACCCAAAGGCGTTCTGCTTGTCGGCCCTCCTGGAACCGGTAAAACGCTGTTCGCCAGGGCAATGGCTGGCGAAGCAAAGGTTTCGTTTATCTCCGTGACCGGTTCGGATTTCATGGAAATGTTCGTGGGAGTGGGCGCTTCCCGAGTTCGCGACTTGTTTGCCACGGCCCGGATCAACGCGCCGTGTGTGGTCTTTATCGATGAGATTGATGGTGTTGGACGCAAACGAGGCGCCGGTTTAGGCGGCGGGCATGACGAGCGGGAACAAACGTTGAACCAAATGCTCTCAGAGATGGATGGCTTTGATCCGTCGACGAACGTGATCGTCTTGGCTGCCACGAACCGTCCAGATGTGCTCGATGCAGCGCTGTTGCGTCCCGGCCGTTTTGATCGCCAAATCGTGGTTCCGCTCCCCGATCTTTCCGAGAGGCTCCCGATTCTCAAAGTCCATGCCGCCCACCGCAAAGTGGATGCAACAGTTGATTTCGAGCGTATTGCCCGGGCCACACCCGGTATGAGCGGCGCAGATCTCGCCAACTTGGTGAACGAAGCGGCGCTCGGGGCGATCCGTCGTCGCGCCTCGGCAATTGGTGCCGAGGATTTCTCTGCAGCCCGTGACCGGATTCTGATTGGTGCGGTGCGGGATTCGCTGGTTTTGAGCGATCATGACAAAGAAACCACCGCTTACCACGAAGCTGGCCATGCCCTGCTTGCGCATTTGCTCGAAGATGCGGACCCGGTCGAAAAGGTCACGATTATTCCGCGCGGGATGGCGCTGGGTGTAACCATGCAGCTCCCTTTGGCCGACAGACACAGTTATACCCAATCTTCACTTAACGACCGAGTGTGCGTCTCTATGGGCGGACGGTGTGCCGAACAGATCGTGTTCCACCAGCGAACCACGGGTGCCAGCAACGACTTGATGACGTCGACAGAATTGGCTCGACGCATGGTGCGCGAATGGGGCATGTCACCAATTATTGGTCCCATGGCATGGGGTGCAACCGGCCAAGTATTCCTCGGTGAAGACCTCATGACCGGCGCCCGAGACCACGCCGATGATACCGCTCGCCGAATTGACGCCGAAATCGAAACCATTCTCCGCACCCAAGAAACCCGAGCTATGAGTCTTTTAACGGAGCATAGGTCATCGCTAAATGCGATTGCTCAAGCTCTAATAGAGCGCGAGACCATAACCGGAGAAGACATCACCCTCCTACTCGCCTAGCCCAGGTTTCGCCCTGGAGCAAACCCGTAGCTCGCCCCACTAGCCGGGCGTAGAGCAAATTCGCCTAGCCGCCGATTTGGCTCATGGATCGTGCTGGACGAATGAAGTTCACGTTACCGATTTTATGGCCGGCCCATTTGAGACCTACAGCGCGTTGTACCTCGGCGGCCAGTGCGTCGTCGATGGCGGCAGATGATGAGTCGCCGGAGTTGCGCATGATGGCTCGGAGATCGAACTCATCGGTGGAGAAAAGGCAGGTACGGAATTGGCCTTCGGCAGTAATACGAACTCTGTCGCAGTCCCCACAGAATGGTTCGGTCACACTGGCGATTACTCCAACATCACCCACGCCATCGAGGTAGGACCAGCGAGCTGCAGGCTCAGTTCCGTGGTGCGCTTTGATGAGTGGGAACACTTCGTTGATACGTGCAATTACTTCTGAGCTCGCCACAACTTTGTCTCGGTTCCAGGCATCATCGGCATCGAGCGGCATGAATTCGATGAAGCGAACCCCAACACCATTTTCACGTCCGAAGGAAGCGAAATCGACAATCTCGTCATCATTTACACCCCGCATCAATACGACATTGATTTTGATGGGGTCGAAACCGGCTTCTTTGGCCGACGCAATACCATCGAGGACTTTTTTGAGATCGTCGCGTCGTGTCATTTGGTAGAAACGATCGGCATCGAGCGAGTCGCAACTGATGTTCAATCGACGCAAGCCTGCGGCTTTAAGATCTTCGGCCAATAACCGCATAGTGGTGCCGTTTGTAGTCATAGCCAAATCGACACCAAGGCGAGCTAACCGCTCGACTAGGACAGTGAGGTGTGCACGCACCGTTGGTTCGCCACCGGTTAGGCGAATACCGTCAAAACCAAAGCGGGTGACGCAGACCCGGGCGACGCGTTCGATCTCTTCGAAAGTAAGCAGATCCTCGCGTGGTAGCCACGTCATTCCTTCGGCAGGCATGCAGTAGGTACAGCGAAAATTGCATCGATCCGTGACGGAAATCCGGAGATCGCGGACTGTTCGTCCGAAGCTATCGACCAGGGCAGTAGTCATATGATCAACCCTACCGGGCCTTAGTTCATTACGAAAATGGATTCATACCTGCGAAGGACGTACTACGAAGACCCCACTACGAAGGGCGGTCAAGCAAGAGGACTTGGATTTCGGCTCCTGCGGGGATGGAGGGGCCGTTGGGAAGGATGGCGAGGGCGTCGGCTAGAGCCATTGAGCGCAGCAGGTTCGAGGCTTGACCCCCCGAAGAGCGGACATGAATGCGGCCATCAGGCGAGAATGCTGCAGTTACACGGGCGAAGTGGACTTTGCCGTCGGGCCCGCGGCGGAGGTCTTCGTCGACGACGGCTTTGACCGAGGTACGGTGAAAATTTTGCGGGGTGTGTCCCATCATCGATCGAAGTCCAGGGCGAGCGAACAGTTCAAAGCTGACCATCGAGGAAACCGGATTACCAGGAAGCCCGAAGACGGGTTTTCCCGAAATGAGACCAAAGGCTAGGGGCTTGGCAGGTTTGATGGCGATCTGCATCCACTTCATCGGTTCCGAAACCCCATCGGAAGCGCGCTGCGCAGACAAACGATCGAGCACCACTTTGACGTAATCGAAATCGCCCATGCTTACTCCCCCACTGGTTACCAGGGCATCACAAGTTTCGAGTCCGGCCAGTACTTTGGCTTCAATGTCGGCTTCGGTATCAACGGCCAAACCTAGGTCGATCACTTCGCAGTTTGCTTGACGAGCCAACGCCATAAGGGTATGACGATTTGAGTCACGAATCTGTCCGGGCCCAAGCGGTGCCGGTGGAGAGATCAGCTCGTCGCCGGTGGATAACACACCAACGCGAACCCGACGATACGCGCGCATGTGACTTCGTCCGATACTGGCCAGTACGCCGAGATGCCCAGCATTGAGCTGCGTTCCACGGGTAAACACCAACTGCCCGGCCGTAATGTCTTCGCCCGCAGGACGCACGGCGGTGCCCACGGTCGAGCTTTCCAACACTCGCACCGTGACATCATCAGTATGCTTAGGATCAGTGTTTTCAACCGGCACTATGGCATCGGCACCTTCAGGGATGACCGCACCAGTCATGATCCTAATTGCTTGGCCGGGACCGACAACGTGCTCAACACCTGGAGCTGCACCTGCAGCCAGCGTCCCGATTACCACTAGGTCACAGGGCACTCGGGCAACGTCGCCAGCTCGAACGGCGAACCCATCCATCGCCGTGTTGGCAAACGGTGGAACTTGCTCGGTTGAGTAAACGTCTTCGTCGAGAATGCAGCCAAGTGCCTCGGCGATAGGAATATCAACCGACGGGATCGATCTACATCGCTCAGTTACCCAGGTTTGCGCATCGATCAGATTAAGAAGAGCCACACAGCAAACCTACAACCGCTTCGCATTCGATAGTTGGTTGGGCTTTTAGTGTCTGACTTTCAGTGTCTCAACTTTTAGTGTCTCGATATGAAGTCTTTGAGGTAGGCGAGAAAATCGCCGCCGAGATCCTTGCGGTCCACCGCTAGCTCCACGGTCGCTCGGAGAAAATCGAGTTTGTTGCCAATGTCGTATCGCCCATTTTCGAAAATGACACCCATAATCGGTTGATCTTCAAGGAGCAACGTCATGGAATCGGTGATTTGGATTTCGTTTCCTCTGCCCGGTGGCGTGAGCGCAATTTTCTTAAATATTTCCGGGGTGAACAGGTAACGTCCCATGATGGCTAGGTCAGAGGGTGCTTCGTCGGCCGGTGGCTTCTCAACCAGTTTGGTGATCTTGACTACACCTTCACCCAACCCGGTCGCGGAAGAATCAATTGCTACGCACCCATAGGATGAAATTTGGGATTTCGGAAAACGTTTGAGTGCAACCACTGAACAGCCGTGGGTTTCATAGACGGCGAGCATGCGTTTGAGCACAGTGTCATCGACCATGACGTCGTCTCCGAGCATGACCACAAAGGGCTCGTTGCCCACGTGGTGCCTGGCGTAACCAATGGCATGGCCGAGTCCGCGGGCTTCGGGCTGGCGCACATAATGCATGTTGGCCAACTTGGCGATTTCTTGCACCTGCGTGAGTTCTTCAATCTTGTTTCCAAGAATGAGGCTCTGCTCAAGTTCCACCGAACGATCGAAATGATCCTCGATGGAACGCTTCGATCGACCTGTCACCACCAATACATCGTCGAGGCCAGCAGAGACAGCTTCTTCCACCACGTACTGGATCGCCGGACGGTCGATCAGGGGCAACATTTCTTTGGGCTGGGCCTTGGTGGCGGGAAGGAAACGAGTTCCCAGACCGGCAGCGGGAATAACCACTTTACGAACAGGCATCACGCAAGTCTGATCGACATAACAGGATTGCGCCTTGAGTTTCTTGTGAAACTCCGGTGAGCCTTTGCCTATTTCCCATCGGCTTCGGCCAAACCACACGTCGATTTCAGACCGAAATTGCCACGCAGGAATTTGTGCGCTCACAGACTACACTTGGCAGTCGCCTTACCCGAGTGCCAACGGAGATTTGCAGAAATGCCGATATCGCCAAATGCACGCACAAACGCTGCTGGAGCATCACCGAAATGCCTACGTATGAATACCTTTGCAAAACCTGCGGCGTGCAGTTCGATGCCGTTCAGTCTTTCAAGGACAACTCGTTTAAAAAGTGCGATGAGGCACCAATTAACTGCCCTCGCGGCGGAGGCGGGGACCTTCGCAAGGTGTTTGGCAAGGTGGGCATCACGTTCAAGGGTTCAGGTTTCTACAAGAATGACAGTCGCGGAACTAGCAGCTCAACGACTTCTTCAACCCCGAGCGATGCCTCGTCTGGGTCGCCATCAGGCTCCCCAGCACCATCGGACTCCGGATCGAGCGCCTCCGCCTCACCAAGTCCGGCATCGTCCAGCCCGTCTGGGTCTTCGGATTCCCATGGACACAGCCACGCTGCAGCCACCCACTAGAGATGCGGTGTAGGGAGACTCCTCCCGAACACAAACTGAATTAGTTGCCTCGTGACCTATCCCGGGACCGAGCGAATCAATCAGCGGTAGGAAAGCGTGCTCAACGCGCATTTCCCCCCTCCCCCATCGTCGGAGAGCACTTCACTATGGGGTGATGGGAGAACCGTTAGTTGATCGTCGCGAATTGAGCCGAGTGATGCGATCGGGGGTGCGCAACTGTCGACGGGTCGGACGCCGGATGTGGCGCTCAAGAGCAGTTACGGTCTTGTTGGTCGTACTTCTCCTCGGCGCGGTTCGAGCGCTCTCCATTCGTCAGCACCTAGACCAGCAGCGCTGGGGCGCAGTCCGCACAGTGGTTGTAGCCAAATTTTCCTTTCCCGAGGGCCATCGCCTCCAAGCCAACGACCTAGCCGAGCGGCCCCTGCCGGTAGCGGCGATCCCCGAACTTTCCCTAGCAAACGCAAATCTTGCCGAAGGGAGAACCTTACGTATTCCCGTAACGGCGGGGCAGGTTCTCAGCGATCTTGCTATTGGGGCACCCAAGGCCCGAGCGCTTTTGGGCACGATCGGCGCTGATCGGGTGGCAATAGCCATTCCCACCTCGGGCCCCCGCCCTCCAATCCAACTGGGCGACCGGGTAGACGTTCACCAGTTTTCGAATCCAGCCGACCGTCCCCCAGGCGCGACGGCTGGCTTGATGGAACCTGAGATGGGAAATTTCGTCGTTGTTGCGGTTTCAGATCAGGCGATCAGTGTCGCCACGCCCGCGTCCGAGGTGCGAAATTTGGTGGAGATCCTCCGGTCGGGACCGGTACTCGTAGCTTTGCGCGGCAGGTAAACAACGATTGTCGGTAAATCCGATTGGATTAGTCAACAATTACGGCTATGCTGTCCCTATGGCACGGATCCCCTTCTCCTTTCCGGAAACTGTTGACGAAGTCTCTGCTCGTCTTGTGGCCACTGGCGTAGTGGCAATGGGTACGGCATACATCGCGACTCGTTCCACGTTGATCCTCGGCGTAATGGTGTACGGATTTGCCGCTCGGGTTGGGTTCGGCCCCAGGTTTTCCCCGCTCGCTCGTATCGTCACCCAAATTGTTCGGCCGCGGCTTACCAAGGTGGCCAGTCGAGAAGTAGCCGGACCACCAAAGCGGTTCGCGCAAGGAATTGGCCTAGCGTTTTGTTCCACCGCCCTGTTCCTTGCACTGAAGGGGTCGGCGGGAGCGGCGACGGTTGTCGTAGTGGCACTTTTAGGTGCTGCTTCGCTTGAAGCATTCGCTGGCTTCTGCGCAGGCTGCTGGGCTTACCGCCAGATCATGCATGCTGGCCTCATTCCGGCCGATTCCTGCGAAGCTTGCAATGACCTAGCAAAAAGGCCACGGAAAACTCCGTCACCAGCCTAGAGAGCAATTAATGCTGTTGCTAAAAAACCTGGGGCGCTACCCATCGCGCTAACTTTCAACCTCTAGAATCTGCCCCTTATGGATTCAGACCAGCCAGAGCCTTTCGACCTCCACGAAATCTGGCGTTCAGTCCTTCGCGGTTGGCCGATAGTGTTTGCTTCAGCGGCGATCCTTGGCTTACTCCTCGGTGTCACAGCGATATCGGCACCTTCGGTTGTTGAGATAGCTAGCGGACAAATTGAGTACGTTGTCCCCGGTCGCACTGCACCCGCCAACGTCCCTGCTCCGGCAATTCCCGACGAGATTCTGGTGTTTTCCTCCGACAGTCTTAAGGCTGATGCATCGAAGTTGTTCTTCAAGGCACTTAAGCCAACGGATGTGCTCCCAAAGGTGGTTGCAGTACAAACACCATCAGCAAATTCCGTTGATCTGACGGCTACCGGTCCAAATTCTGTACTCGCCGTAAACGCCTACATGGACGCTTACGTTTCCCAGAAATCCGAGGCCCTGAAGACATTTTTTGCCGCAGGCCGGGACCAAGCGACCCAAGCGATTACTGATGCCAATGCCGCCAAGAACCAGGCGCGGTTAGACCTTGCGAGCCTCGTAGAAAAATCGCCAGCTTCTGACGCACTCACCGCAGCTATTGCTAATTACGACGCTCAAATTACAACTGCTGGAGACACCATCGCTGCTATCGATGCGGCCAAGGACGTGAGACCGGCTTTGGTGAGCCGCAAAGCAGTGCCACAACCAAACATCGGCGCTGGAGGCCTGGCAACAGCAAAACGGGCCATTACAAAAGCCATCACGGGTGGAATTTTAGGGTTGATCTTGGGCGGCGGGCTGGTTGTTGGCCTGCAGATGGTGCGTGGGCGGATCTACAGTCGCCGACGTTTGGCCCAAGCCCTTCCTGGGATTCTTGTTTTTGGCGAAGTCCCCGTTCCCGCTCGCGCTAACACTTCGCTCGTGGCAGTCACGGATCCGTCGGGAAAAGAAGCAGAATCGTTTCGCTCGATTCGTGTCGGCCTCGAAGCTAGCCGTCACCTTTTTGTAGATCCCGCTCATCGAATCCAAAACCCATCGGGTCAATCCAGCACCAAGGCTCGCCAACTCCAGTCATTTCTCTTTGCTGCACCAGTCGGCGTGGATGCGGCCGCGACTGTCGCTTCCAACCTTGCTTACATCTGGGCACAAACCGGTATGCGTACACACCTTATCGATGCTGATCTACGAAGTTCGGCGGCCACAATTATCACAGATTCTAGGCCCGATGGCCCCGGGCTCGAAGGTCTTCTTGCTGGCACGAGCGGCATTGTAAGCGTGCAGAAGAACACAAGCCTTCATGTCGTTCCGGCCGCTGGCGACACCCCTAATGCCTCTGAGCTTCTCGCTCGTGCGCCCATGGAGACTCTTATTCAATCGGGGAACACGCGGGGCGCCGTCACGTTTATTGCCACGTCTGGTGTGCTCGATTATGCCGATGCCGCGATTCTCGCCCCGCTGGTCGATGGCATCGTTTTGGTCTGCACCGCGGGCAAGACAACTAAGCGTGAACTAACGGCCGCAGCCGAACGGCTCATAAACCTTGGAACGCCCATTGTTGGGGCCATCCTTACCAATGTCGCAGGGCCGGATCGATCCTAAGCCCACTTAGGGAACTGGGCGAAGAGGGATCCCGAGCGCACTAAAGGTAAATACACCCGCTTTCGCTACCGGACCGAGCCCCATTTGCGGTTGCGAAGGTTTGGGTTTCTCAGTCGTGACAGTTACAGCCACGGTAGTCACTGCCACGGTAGTCACTGCCACAGCAGAGGTTCCAACAGTGGTCGCCCTGGGCACTGTT
>JAYUVJ010000271.1:0-2738 GCA_043754155.1 Acidimicrobiia bacterium | reverse complement strand
GTGATCGCAAGTAAATACGGGTTTTCGGCTTTAATATGTCCCCATAACGTTTCGATCCAGGCTTGATCGGTAGGTGTTGATGGTCTTCCGAAGTGTTGCCCGATGGTGAGCATAGCCATAAACGCCCGGGTCTCCTCTGAGCGCATTTCAGGCCCGTTATCCGACACCGCGAGCAACACTGGTGCGGCCTCATCGTCAAGGTCAACATCGCCAGGGTGATCGAGCCGCCATTCCAAATCGGCAAGAAGCCCTTCGTTTTCGAGAGCGTTCAGGAACACCACTTTCACTTGCGTTGAGGTTGCCTCCGCGGTTAGCAGCGTGGTGATCCATTTCTTTGAAACGATGTCAACTATTCCGTAGACGATCTGGGAATCACAACGCATAAAGTGGGTTGCGTCCCAACACCACAGTTGGTTTGGTTTCCATTCGATCCATTCAGGCCAATCCTTCTTCTTCGATCGTGGAGGCCGTGGAATGCCTGCCAGTGTTAGACCGTGACGGTTTAAGACTCGATCGACCGTTGATGGTGACACCCACACTTCGCCGATGTAGGAGCCACGGTGGGCAAGTTTGCGGTGTGATAAATCGATGTCACCCCATTGCTTGAACAGGGCCAGAATCGCTTGTTCTTCCCAAGCCAAAATCGTGTTGACCGGCTGTCCGCCAGGCTTCGCATCCTCAAGGGTCCCAGTGAGTTCACGGGCTTGCCAACGCCAAACACGGGCCCGGTCAAGCTCCAACAATCCACACACCCGCGACAACGTCCAACCGTCCTTCAATGCCTGAGCGATGATCACGAGAAGAGCTGTCTTGACGGCACTATCGACACGAGCTGGGATCGGGCCGTTTAACCCCAGGCCGATTTTCCCCGCAACACCGCCAACTCGACCGCTTGCTCGACCACGGTCTCCCGTAGCCGCTCGACCTCGGCAGTCAAGCGTTGATTTTCGGTTCGTTCCTTCGGATCGGTTTTTGGTTTTCCCGGCCTGACCGACAAAGCCATGACCGCACCATCGCGAGCGGTTTTGCGGATCGCCATTACTGTGGAACGGTCGATATGAGCCTCGATGACCGCTTCCGCGGTCGTGATCTGCCCAGTCAACATTCGCTGCCACAAATCGTATTTCTGCTCCCCGGTCAACCGGGTTTTCGCACGTTGAGTACCCATCAGAATCAGTCTCCTTCAAACCCGAAAACTGTGGGGTGATTAAAACCGGATCCTGTCGCGTTAAGTCAGATGCAACCCAGATGCTTCGTGTGGTGCGTGTTGCCCGGGATACCGATATCAAATCGATGTCGGGTGGTGAGGCGAACCAGTTGATTAACGGGGTGGCGTCGGTTCCGATAGAGGCTGGTTCGACGATTTCGCTGGGTCAGATAAACCGGACCCAGACCGCTCCAGAGGGCACAGTGCTCATCGGGGCGGTATTGGAAGCGGGTGCGTTACCGTCACCAGATTTGCGTTTTGGTGACAAGGTCCAGATTTTGATTGCGTCACCAAACGGTGGTGTCGATCACCCATCAAAGATCGCCACCGAAGCGATCGTTTGGCGGGTATGGGGCACAGCGTCAAGTAACGGTTCTCGCCGGGTAATCACTCTCGCAGTGCCCGCAGCGGCCACGGTCGAGGTGGGCACAGCAGCAGCACAGAGCAGTATCCGACTAGTACTCGTGCCGAACCGTCGAGCAGCTGATGCGCCGGGCTGGCCGTCCAAGATCGACACACCCATCATCGCGCCAGCTATCGCCTCGGCATCGACGGCCGAACAACCGGCAGCGGTTGTTGCCCCGGAAGTTACGACGCCATTGACAGTCACGGTCGACCCAGTAGTTGGCTCGCAGCCATGACGGTCATTGCTGGCGTTTCGGTGAAAGGTGCACCGGGTGTTTCGCTTGGTATGTGGGGTTTGTTGCATTGTTGGCCACGACCGGTCATTGGTATGGAAGTCGATCCGTCGGGCGGAACGTGGGCGTTACGCCACGATCTCACGTGTGAACCGGGCTTGGCGAGCCTCGCCGCTACTCAAGGCCCGCTCACGTTCGAACTCACAGCGCAGCACGCGATGACGCTCTCGGAGCATCGATATGCGGTATGCGCCCCGAGGGAAGAAACGATTGTGTCGGCGGCGATGGGCTGGCTGGGCGACCGGCTTCTGGCCTGGTCGACCGACGCCGATTTGTTGATCGACGCTGGCCGCATCAGCTCCCAGACGCTCAGCACGAATGCGGCGGTAAAGCGGGCCGATACGGTGTTGCTGTTCGCTCGGCCGTGCCCGGAGGAACTGGGCCCGGTCAGTCACGTTCTCGCAGAGTTGGCGAACGTGATGCAAGCAACGGCAACAGTGAAACTTGTGTTGATTGGTTCGGCTCCATATTCACCGGACGAAACCGTTGAGGCACTCATTCGTTTGACAGAGAACCGCATAGCTCTGAGCATTGGTGCAGTACTCGCGGACGACCCGAATGCTGCCGTTGAGGTTCGTACTGGTAGTAAGCGTGCGAACAAGATTGTGAACCGCTGGTTTGGTTCGCTCGCCATCGAGTTAGCAGCGGCAAGCGCGCACCGCCCGCTCATTCAAAGTTCGTTGCTCACAAGTTCAAGGGTTGGTGGCTGATGGATCGCCAGTTGATTTCCGATCTTCGCCTTGTCGTAGGGGATCGTTTGCAGGAATGGGTGACGCAACGCCAACGCGACGGTCAAATAATGTCAGCTGAGGATCGCCGCCACTACGCAGGCA
>JAYUVJ010000270.1:0-5795 GCA_043754155.1 Acidimicrobiia bacterium | reverse complement strand
GAAGCGCACGGCTTCGTGACGACGAGAGCGGCCAATTTGTGGATCAAAGCTCACGGTTTGTTTTCGTCCGCATCGAAGGGTTTGCCTTGCGCCCGCCTTGACCCTTCTGCCGGTGTTGGTTACCAGCTTCCGCCGGTGTTGGTTACCAGCTTCCGCCGCCTCCTCCTCCCCCGCCACCACCACTCGAACCGCCCGAGAATCCCGAACTTCCACCAGAGTTCGTGGGGGTTGGTGTGCTGGTGAGGTTGGTTGAGGCTTTGCGGTCAAAATCGTTGATGCGACCGCCAAAGATCACCGGGCTCATCGGTCCTTGACCTCGGTACCAACCGGTTTCGGGCATCGAGGTGAGATCTTCGAACCGTTTCGACCATTGCGTTGTGATCCCGAAACCCACTGCATAAGGCAGAAAATCGATGAATAACTTGGCCCGCTCCGCGTGTTCGAGGCGAGGTTCACCGGCGAGGAGAAACCTGCGGAAACCCTGGGTGCGAGCCAACATGGCCGATCCAGAGCTAGAACGAGCCGGCGCGGCCCGAGCGACGGCAAGAATAAGCGCGCCGAGGGCGAAAAGGCCGATAGAGATGCCGTGGCCTACATGAAGAAAGAGCCCGGCGATTCCTAGGCCGATTGCAATGACGCCTGGAGCACTGGCTTTGGCCTGCACGGTGGCTGGGTTACCCGTTGTCCATTTCTGGGTAGTGATTTCTTCGGTGACTCGGTTTACGAACGCCGCATATTTCGAGGCGAAGGTGTCATCGAGATCAGAAAGTCGAACTTCGGGCCCCGACGCGAACAAATCATTGAGGAGTTGTAGTTCGTAGTCGTGAAGCTGTGGGTCTTTGCGGCTGCTGTATGCCGGAATTTTGCCTTGACCGGCCGAGGTGCCATGAGCTGTTCGGGTCAAGCGCCACGTCTTCGGCTCTTCGTCGATGATCAGATAGCCACGGGAAGCGAGGTCAATGATGGTCGCCGTCATGTGTTCTTTGGTTCCGGCCAGTCGTTCTAGCGCTCCGAGCAATGCGGGCCTGGCGTCTTCGGGCGGACCGAATTCCACCGGCCCTTCGCGTTTGTCGGCTCGACGAATAGGTCGGTCAATGGCCGTGCCTTCTTCGCCTTGCGATGCCGAAAGGGCCAATCCTGCAAAGGCACGATCTCGTCCGGAGCGGGCAAGTTTGGGGACGATGGTCGCAGCTCCACCGAGAAAAGCCAGAATGCCGAGGTAGGAACTTTTGAGGAGCTTCACCAGACCGCTGTCTTCGACCACGATTAGTGGCTCAACCTTGAGCGTATTGAGTGGTGCGCCAACAACAACGGTCACACCTTCACCAGCGGCCAGAGACGCAGTTGTGAACGTGGCCCGCTGTCCAACTCGGTTTGCGGTGCACCGATCTGTAGCTCCCAGCTGTCCGGTAAAGCAGGCGGTCTTGGTGATGTTGACCGGAAGCTTTACGGTCACCTCGCCTACATCAATGGGCTGACGCCACGATGTTCCAATGCCGTTCCAATAAAGCTCATCGTGGGCAGGGTTGTCGGCTGCGGCGGTTTCAAACCGTGTTGCGACGGCTTTAACCAGGTAGCGCACGGTGTAGCGGTGGGTGCCGGTGACGGTTTGATTGGCGTCACCAACTCGAATACGCAGAACTTTTTGGGCAGCGGAACCGGAGCGGGTCAAGCTGAATTGTGCTGGGGTACCTGCATCGGCTTCCACGGTGACGTCGGAGATTGGATACCTCCGGTACGTCGACTTACCCCCGTCGGAGGTGATGTTTTGTGTTTCGGGAATGAATCGCTCAATACCGTGGCGATTCGCTTCTTGAAATTCCTGGGTAATCGTTTCAGTAACCGCCATGTCGCCGTTGGCCTGCACGTCAAGGACGGTTTCGAACCGTTTTGTGCGATCACCAAAGACCTGGAGATCACCCTGTACATGGATCGGTCGGGCAGTGGCCAGAGGTGAGAGCAGGGTTATTACGAAAAGGGCGAGGCCAGCGACGCCAACCGTTTGCTTCAGCGACCTTTTTGCTTTGACGACTCGAGCATTTCCATGGCTGCGCATGGTTTTGAAGCGTACTGACTGATTCCCGCGAAGCCGGGCAAATCACCGCATAACTCAGAGTTCACGCTTCTTTGTGGACATAGTTTGGCGTCGATTTGCCAATGCTGCTTGCAGTGGCGAACAATGCACAATGCAGTGATCCCCAACGATCTGCCGGGGATCAACGTCTTGTTTCGACAATTTGCCAACATCAGGTGCAAGAAGTAACTGCCAGCACAAACCTGGTGCGAACTGCCAACGAGTTATTAGCGGCTGCTGCCGTAGAGGGCGATGAGGAGATCGTCGGTGTCGGCGAACAGTTCTTCATCGATATCAGCGCCGGTGAATTCCACTAAAGCGTTGGTGAGTTCAGAAGATGCGGCGTAGCTTTCGGCGGCGCTGGGAAAGGCTCCAGAACGAACGTCGGCGGCGTAGGCAGCAACGGCTTCTTCAGCGGCCAGGCCGAGTTCTGCATATTTGCGGACAAATTTTGGGGCCAGGCGATCATCGAGCCCGAGTAAGTCATGCCACACCAGGACCTGTCCATCACAGTGCGGGCCGGCGCCGATGCCGATGGTTGGAATGTTGATCGATTCGGTAACCACTCGGGCCAAGGCATCGGGAATGGCTTCGAGCACGATGGCAAAGCAACCGGCTGCCTCAAGAGCTTTGGCATCAGAGATCAGCTGCTCGGCGGCTCCAACTTGGCGGCCTTGTACTTTGAATCCGCCCATGGCATTGACCGATTGTGGGGTGAGGCCGACGTGGCCCATGACGGGGATTTCGGCATCCAGGATGGCTTGTATAACCGGGAGGCGTTTACGGCCGCCTTCGAGCTTCACGCAGGTGGCACCTGCTCGCATCAATTTCGCTGCGTTGGTAACGGCATCGGCAGTGGAGAGGTGGTAACTCATCCAGGGCAGGTCGCCAACAATAAGCGGACGGTCTTTGGTGCAACCGCTCGCTTCGGAAACGTTGAGCCCACGGGCGACGGCCGCTGTGTGATGGGCCATGTCTTCGGTTGTTACCTGAAGTGTGTCGTCGTAACCGAGGACGACCATAGCTAGGGAGTCACCGACGAGGATCATGTCAGCCCCAGCTCGGTGAGCGATTTTGGCGCTAGGTGCGTCGTAGGCGGTGACCATTACGAGACGGGTGTTGGTGGCTTTTGCGCCGGTTTTGCTGGCCATGATGGCGGGGGCGGTGATGCGGCGAGGTCCACGGGCGGGCTTATCGGGCGCCGAGACAGCAATCGGCGTGGCCGAAGAAGATGTTGCAGTGTTCATGGGCGAACACGTCCTTTCTCACGTCCAGTGCCAACATAGCTACCGGCGTCTACTCATGATAACGACATCAAACCCATTTGTCATTCCCGCACATGACAAATGTCTCCACACCAACAGTGAGCTGGGTAGATCACCCGGGTTAGATCAGGCGGTGGGATAAGTCGGTTAGAGCAACCGGTTAGGTCAGCTTGGTTACGACGTCGATAAGCCGATCGAGTTCTTCAATGGTGTTGTAGACGTGTGGCGTGGCACGGGCAACGCTGGTTTGGTTTTTGGCGCCCATGTCGAGACGGGCGAATGCCACGTATGAGGCGTTGATGGTGATGTTGGCTTGGTTGGCCGCTTCGACCACGACGGTTGGATCGATTCCAGGAATACTCCAGGTCACAATGGCGCTTTGTTCGCCGTTGCCGTCGTGCACGGTTGCCCCAGCAGACGTCAGGCCGTTGCGAAGGTGCTCTGAGAGAAGTACCAGTCGATTGCGAACGTTTTGGATACCGAGGGTTTCGAGTTCGCTGAGGGCGTTGGCGAATCCCACGCGAGCGGCTATGGAAGATTCGAACTCCTCGAAGCGCATGGCACCCGACACGAGGGAGTAGTCATACACGTCGTTCCAATTGCCCGACGCCCCATCGATGCCCGGAGGGTCGCATCGTTCGGTCAAGGAATCTCGAACGTAGAGAATTCCGGTTCCTCGTGGTCCTCGGAGCCATTTGCGCCCGGTAGATGTGAGTACGTCACAGGCAATTTCTTCAACGTTGACCGGTAGTTGCCCAACGGCTTGGCAGGCATCAACCAAATGGATGATCGATCGGGCTTTGCACGCGACACCAACTGCAGCTATTGGATTGATAAGTCCACAGTGGGTTCCAATAGTGGTGCTCATTACTAGCGTAGTGGGGCGGTCAAGCGTTTCCTCGACCTTGGCCAAGTTGATGGATCCGTCCACGTTGCTGGGCAGTACATCGATTTTAATGCTATGTGTACGTTGCAGTTGAAGTAGTGCCATGTAGTGAGAGTTGTAGGCCACCTGATCAACAACAACTCGGGCACCTTTGGCCAAGACGCCTCCATTGACCATGCCCCAGAACACCTTGGTAAAAGCTGCCGTATCGCTGGCGGTCAGCGCAATTTCGTGCGCTTGTGCACCAAGCAATCTGGCAGCCGTAGCGCGAGCTCCCTGAATTACTTCGGCTGCTTCATCGCCTGCTTTATATCCACCGACAACTGCTTCTCGGCGTAGATGATCAATAGTTGCTTCCAGTGTCTGGGTGGTTGGTAACGAGGCGCCCGCGTTATTGAGGAATGCGACATCGAAACAACCTGGCGTGGCGGCACGCAGAGCCTCTACGTTGAGTTGATCGGCGGTGGAAGTGTAACCAGACATCCGTATGTTCTAGCAACAAGTTGTGCCTTCCCTGGTTGATTTTCGATCCCGCGATCGTTGTCCTGTGGCTCCACTGGATCCCTTTGATCTAGCCCGAAATCATGGAACTTCAGTTTGTGCTCATATAAAGCACAAATTTCTAGAACAAGGATTCGCCAGCTACGCATCGTTCGTGATCCAACAACCATCGCTTTGCTTCAATGCCAGCGGCAAACCCGGTGAGTGAACCGTTGGATCCAATTACCCGGTGGCAGGGCACAATAATGCTGATGGGATTTTTGCCATTTGCAGCACCAACAGCACGCACAGCTTTTGGCCGTCCAATGTTGGTGGCCTGCTCAGCGTAGCTAGCGGTCTTTCCGTAGGCGATGTTGCTGAGGGCACGCCAGGCCTCGAGTTGAAACGCCGTGCCGATCGGATCGAGGGGCAAATCAAATGTAGTGAGCCTGCCTGCGAAATACCGCTCGAGCTGCTGTTGGGTTTCGCGCAGAACCGGATGATCAGCGGGATCTACTAGCTCGGTTTTTCCCACATGCACTCGGGTGTCATCCGTTTGCCAAAGCAGCGCCCGAATACCTGTGTGACTGACGATCAACTGCAAGGTCCCCACTGGAGTCTTGAGTTCCGTCTGCATCAACAACTGCGTTCCCGTTTCGGATGGCCGGATGGCTCGGATGGCCACTTGATCGGGTGGGGAAATCTGGCTGACGACATTAAGTTTATTTGTGTTTGATGACAGATTGAGATTCATCACGAGGCTCCATTCGTTTCCGGTAACGGTATCGGTGTGTTGGCCTGCTTGTTAGTTGGGAGTTGCTTCTGCAGCCAATCAAGGTCCATGGCCAGCGCACCCCAAAGGTGATGGGTGGCATAGGAACGCCACGGACGCCACGCTTGCGCATGGGAATCGAGAGGCTTTAGTTCAGCGGGGAGGTTCATTCGGTTCGCGCCTTGTCGCACCGCTAGGTCGGTGGCAAGAAACACGTCGGGATCAGAGAGCGATCGCATGCATACATATGATGCGGTCCATGGTCCGATTCCCGGTAATGCTTCCATGGCTTTCATGGCTTCGACTCGGTCGACACCA
>JAYUVJ010000269.1:0-2948 GCA_043754155.1 Acidimicrobiia bacterium | reverse complement strand
TAAACGAAGTAGTGATTTCCCCGGTTGCGGATCGGATCTGAACAACGGTGCCTTCGACCACGAGGTCGCGAAGTTGTTGTGGCCCGTCATCGAACGAAGCTCGACTTTCGAGACTGTGCTCGATTGTTTCGGTCGCCGTTGCCAGTCTTTCGTTCGCCCGAGAAATGAGGAAGCGTTCTAGGGATGTTCTGGTCACGAAGGACGCGACCGCAAGTGCCAAACCAACGGCGACCGTGACTGCGAAAAGCAGGCGGGTGCGAAGTGAAAATGTTGCGAACCGATTCACGATGAACGTTGCTCGGGTTCTCGGAGCGAGTAGCCAACGAGTCTGATGGTGTGAAGCAGCGACGGACCGTGCAGGTCTAGTTTCTTGCGTAGGTGGCTCACGTAGGTTTCGACGACTTTGGGATCACCGTCGAAGTCATAATGCCAAACCTGGTCGAGAATTTGTGTCTTCGAAAGTACCCGGCGCGGATTCAAGAGAAAGTATCGCAGGAGCTTGAACTCAGTCGCTGTCAAGACAATTGGAGTGCCGCCTCGCCATACTTCGAAGGTATCGGGGTCCAACTCAACGTCGGCAAAGCAAAGCCGATTGTCTTCTCGAACGGGGTCAGCTGTTCTTCGAAGGATGGCGTGCACTCGGGCCACAATTTCTGCAAGGGAAAATGGCTTGGTGACGTAGTCATCTCCACCGACGGCGAGCCCGGCCAGCTTGTCCGCGATGCTGTCACGTGCCGTGAGGAATAGAACCGGTGTTTGGTTGCCTTCAGCGCGGATACGGCGCAGAATTTCGATGCCATCAAAATCAGGCAGCATTACGTCCAACACAATGAGATCAGGGGACATTGCGGCCACCGACTCGAGCGCCTCGCGACCTGTGGTCGCCTGGTATGCATCGAATCCGCCGTATCGCAGCGCCGTTGTTACCGCATCGACGATCGACGGCTCGTCGTCAACAACGAGGATCCGTCGAAGGCGATCGGGTGCTCCGAGCTGTTCCATAAAAATGAGTTTCGCTCATTGAACAGTTACCCAGCTGAACGCCAGCTGTTTGCCAGGTGTCGAAGCCACCCGCTTGGCAAGAACACCGTAAGAATCACGTAATTCGAGCCAGAACCAGGCTGGAATTCACCGGATTGTCAGCTTCGTTCGCCACGATCACCTCGCTTGAACCTCAAGCACCACACAAACATACGAAACGAGCACCCCCATGAAAAAGAGAATTACTGCCTTAAGCGTCGCTGCTGGTCTGGGCATCGGTGGAGTCGTTGGTGCCGTCATGCTTGCGCCCGGAGCGAGCAATGCCCAGTCAACCACCACTGCTGCTCCAACCGCTGTCGCTCCACCGGCTGTCGCCCCAAACCCCGCCACAACGGCTGAAAAGACGGGAAACGAGGCAACCGAGACGCACGACAACAAGAATCTTGATCGGACGGCTCGCGGAGCTCAAGAGGGCACCGACGGCTCCGATGTGGCTCTGCTGGCAAACGCAAAAATTACCCCGGCACAGGCAGCCGCTGCGGCAATTGCATTGGCTCCGGGCGCCGCCGGTACCCCAGATATCCACGACCGCGACAACACTTTGACCTACAAAGTTGAAGTGACCACAGCAACCGGAGTGGTTGAGGTTCAAGTCGACGCGAATACGGGCAAGGCCGCAATCGAAGACGAGACCAACGAACGCCATGGCCGTGGTCACGGTCGTTCCAACACCGACGCAGCACACGAGGCAGCAGAAACTCCCGCACAGGTCGCCGAAGAAGCAGCACGCGACGCACAGGGTTCGACGGCCGATTCCGCCGCTGCGGACACGACTGCCACAGCAAAGGCCTAACTTCTCCCGCAACACCCGCAACATTTTGATGGTGGTCGACTCGACAGGGTCGGCCACCATGGCGTTCACTCAGGGGTTCTTCAGACCGGGTTCCGTACATTGCTGGGATGGACATCACCGCTGTTAGGACACGACAAGGGTGGGCGTCGTCAAGCAAAACGCGAGTTGCAACAACCGGCGTCGGGGAACTTGCGATCGCAAGCGCACCAAACGTGGCGGAGGTCCAATCTCGTTTGTGGAGGAGAATGCAACACGCGGAGCCGGTTCTCGTCGGTTTCATCGCTCTCATCCTTGGCTTTTGGCGTTTGCCACTAAACGGACTCGGAAACCTCTATTACACGGCCGCCGACATTACCGGTTCGCGCAGCCTGCGAGCGTTGTTCTTTGCAACGTTTGATCGCGGCGGAATCATGGCGGTGGACAAACCGCCACTCGGGCTGGTTGGCCCAGCGCTTGCGATTCGCCTTTTCGGGATTTCGAGTTGGACGGTCCTTGGACCGCAAGTGGTTCTTTTCGCTGCTGGAATAGTCGTATTTTTTTGCGCGCTCCGACGATGGACGAATCGTCGTGTGGCCTGGATCGGCGCAGCTAGCTTGCTGCTCACGCCGATCAGTGTTGCCGTTGCGAGGAGTAATAACCCTGATGAATTGCTGGTGTTCTTCACGATCATCTCGCTTGTTTTCGTAGGGGAGTCACTACGCGACGCCAGATTTCGCTGGGTTGTGGCGGCAGGCATTGCAGTGGGTTTGGCCTTCACGACCAAACAGCTTCAGGCATTGGTAGGCGTCCCCGCCCTTGTTGTAACCATTTCGGTGCTGTCGGTGGGCAGCTGGAGTCGACGGGTCGCCCGAACCTCAGTATTTGGCGTGTGCAGCGTGGTGACGTCGGCTGCGTGGCTATGGGGCGTTGATCGAATCGCTCCGTCTCGGCGTCCGTACATCAGCAACGCTCGGAACAACAGCGAATTCAACCTCGCGTTCGGTTTCAACGGCTCCCATCGAGTCGGGAAGCTTGTTAAACCCCCATCGTGGGTCCCGGTCAAGGGAGGATGGACCACAACCTCTGGAAAATCAATTGCTCGGTTGATTCCGCAACGCAGTCTTTTCGCTAACCA
>JAYUVJ010000268.1:0-6110 GCA_043754155.1 Acidimicrobiia bacterium | reverse complement strand
AGGGTCCAAGGGCGCTCGAAGCCAATGCCATGAATGGCGTGCTTGCCCATGTTGGCGGGCATTTCATAAGTGGTGCCCGCGAAGTTGAACTGGCCGTCGCGGATTCGTCCGGCGAAGGGGACCATGGCGAAGCTGCCCCATCCAAAGGGGTGGTTGTCGTTTGTGCGTTGTTCGAGGAGTTCTAGGCCGTGCACCTTCCAACTGGCGATCCGTGCGCCGGCGCTCAGATCAAGGGTTAGCTGCGCTGGGCCTGCCGTGAGCGTTACGAAGTTTGGGTTGTCCTCAACGCCCGTAGTCGTTGAGCTACTGGATGGGATTGAGGCGAAGGGTTTGCGCTCGGGGGAAGGCGACATGAACACAGTCTCTCGCATGAAGGCTCGCCGGTTTGTAACGGGACGAACGTCGATTGGGCGCCGCTAGCATCACCGTCATGGGTCGTAAAATTCTTCTGCTCGACGGTAATTCGCTCACCTATCGGGCGTTTTATGCGCTGCCCAGTGATATGGCCACGGCAGCGGGCCAGGTGACCAATGCGGTGTTTGGGTTCACCTCGATGTTGCAATACTTGCTGAATGACCAGAAGCCTGATGTGGTGGGGGTTACCTTTGATCGTCCAGAGCCTACGTTTCGCCACGAGATGTTGGGCGATTACAAGGCTGGACGCAAAGAAACTCCCGACATTCTTCGTCAGCAAATGGGTTTGGTGCGCCAAGTGGTTGAGGTACTCGATCTGCCCGTGTACGAAACGATCGGCTTCGAGGCCGATGATATTTTGGCCACTCTAGCCACGCAAGCCAAAGCTAACGGCGACGACGTCATCATCGTCACTGGAGATCGTGATTCGTACCAGTTGGTCGAGGACGCCAAAGAGCCCGGTGATGGTTCGATTCGGGTGCTCTATAACAAGCGTGGCGTGAGCGATTACGCGTTGTATGACGAAGCGGGAATTGAGACTCGTACCGGTGTGACGCCGACGATGTACCCCCAATATGCGGCCTTGCGCGGTGATCCTTCTGACAACCTGGCGGGAGTTCCTGGTGTTGGTGAGAAGACGGCGGCCAAGTTGCTCAATGATTACGGCGGTATCGAAGGAATCTATGCGAACGTAGAAAAGTGTTCCCCGAAACTTCGAGACAACTTGGTCGCTTCGAAAGAACAGGTCGCTCGAAATATGGCGGCCACCCCGCTTATTCGTGATGTGCCTGGCGTGTCGATGGACGATCTTCGAGCACCGCAGGTAAAGGTTTCTGAAGCGGTGGCGTTGTTTAAGGCGTTGGAGTTTCGGGCCCTTTCTGATCGCACGCTCGATGCGTTTGCTTCCATCTGGGGTGGTTCGGGTGGGGCGGGAACTGAGACGGCCGCTGTTGAGGGTGAACATCTCGAAGTCCTGGTGCTGCCACTCGGCGAGGGCGTAATGGATGAGCTGCTCAATATGGCCAGTGTGGCGATGGCCGGGCATTGGCGTGGTGTCGAGGGCCGCTCTGCGTTGGAAGGCGTGGTGTTTGCGATCCCCGAGGGCGGCACATGGTGGATGCCTATTGAGAAGCTGGCCGAACCCGAATACCTGCATTTCCTCAAGACCCTGTTGAGTCAGCCGCCGGCCAGCGTGAACGCGCATCGTTCCAAAGAACTGTTTCGGGCACTGCATGAGGCGGGTCTGAATTTGCAGCCTTCGGAGGAGTTCGCCACATCGTATGTGGGCGGACCAGTTGGCGACGGACTCGATATCGATACAGCAGTGGCTTCGTATCTGCTGGATCCATCGGAGAATGTGTACGCGGTTGAGGAGTTGGCACTGAAGTGGGCGGCGATTGATCTGCGCAGTGTCGGGGCGCCACCAACGGGTGAGCTCGATTTTGGCGGCGCCGCCGAAGATCCCATCGACGTGACCGCCCGCTATGCGCTGGCTATTGCTCGGATGGCTGAACCAATTCGTGAAGCCCTTGATGCCCGTGGCTTAGTTGATTTATATGTTGACATAGAGTCCCCGCTGATCGGTGTGTTAGCCCGGATGGAAGCGATCGGTGTTCGGGTGGACACTACGTATCTGAAGGAGCTTTCGCAATCACTCACTGCGCAGGTACGGGATCTCGAAGAGGAAGTGCAAACCTTGGCGGGTGAGCGGTTCGTGGTGAACTCGGTTCCGCAGCTACGCACCATCTTGTTTGACAAGTTGGGTCTCAAGACCGATAAGAAAACCAAAACCGGTTACTCAACTGATGCGCAGTCGCTCGAAAAGATCCGTGATGATCACCCGATCATCTCTGCACTTATTAAATACCGCGAGTTGGAAAAACTGCGGTCAACGTATGGCGAAAACCTGCTGGCCGAGGTCGCGTCCGACGGCCGAATTCATGCCACCTTCAACCAGACCGTGGCTCGCACCGGACGGTTGTCTTCCGATCGTCCGAACCTCCACAATATTCCTATTCGTTCCGAGGAGGGCCGTCAGTTCCGTCGGGCGTTTATTCCCTCAGAGGGCTGCACCTTCTTGGTGGCCGACTACAACCAAATCGAATTGCGGGTGATTGCGCACCTAGCCAATGACCCGGGCCTAATTAAAGCTTTTGTGACCGGTGCCGACGTGCACACCGAAACCGCCGCTCGTATCTTCCATGTCGAGGCAGCCGAGGTGTCCCACATGATGCGCTCTAAAGCGAAAATGGTTTCCTATGGCTTGGCCTACGGCATGGAGTCCTACGGTTTGGCACAACGCCTCAATGTTCCGGTCAAAGAGGCTGCAGATATCCTGGACGCTTACTTTGTGGCTTTCCCCAACGTGCGGGCGTTCATGGACGCATCGGTGGCAGAAGCTCGGAACAAGGGCTACACGGAAACGTTGTTTGGTCGTCGTCGGTTGATTCCGGATCTTCAAAACCCCAACTATGCCCGACGTATGGCTGCCGAACGTCAAGCCATGAACGCCGGCATCCAAGGCCTCGCCGCCGACATTTTCAAAGTTGCGCTCGTGGTGTTAGATCGCAAGCTGCTCGAAGGTGGCTTTGCCTCGAAAGTGGTTCTGCAAGTGCACGACGAAGTTGTGGTCGAAGTTCCTGATCACGAGCGCGAAGTAGTTGGTGCACTTACTATCGATACATTGCGTGGTGCTGCTGCGCTTGATGTGCCGCTCGAAGTCAATGTGTCATGGGGCGTGAACTGGGGCGAGGCGAAAGGCTGATGCGTTCGCGGCGCTTGTTTGTCTTATGGGTTCCGTTTCTAACGGCCGTAAGGCAGCATCGAGTGCCTGAACGGCGAATGCCCCAGCATCAAGTCATCCGAGCGACTCAATCGTGGTGTCACTTCACGGCCCGAAGATCAAAAAGCGTTCGGATTTGAAGCATTTCTAAGGCGAAATGCACGAAGATGGGCAGATGACGACAGGGGCTAACGGGCATTGGTTTGAGGCGATGGCTGACCATATGGGTGCGGCCTATCTTCGCTATTCGTTTACGAAGGGAACGGCGCAGGAGGTTCGGTTCGTGATTGAGCAGCTTGGGCTCAAGCCGGGGGATCGGGTGCTTGATGTGGGGTGCGGGCCTGGCAGACACTCGCTTGCGTTGGCATCAAATGGGATCAAGGTTGTTGGACTCGACATTTCACAACGTTTTGTGGATTTGGGGAACGAATCGGCGGCCCTGTCCGCACTGGAAGAAACCGTGCAGTTCATTAAGGGTGACGCCCGGAACCTGCCGTTCAACTCCGAGTTTGATGCCGTGATTTCGCTGTGCCAGGGTGGGTTTGGGCTCGTGGGACGAACAGAAGATGGCGCGGCCGACGATGCAGTACTTACTGGCATGGCAGCGGCCCTCAAACCCGGTGGAAGGCTCGGCGTGAGTGCCTTCAGCGCCTATTTCATGCTCCGACATCTTGAGGATCATGATGCGTTCGACGCGTCGACCGGTGTTAACCACGAACGAACCGAAATTCGCAATGCCGACGGGATCGGAACCGAAGTTGACCTTTGGACCACCTGTTTCACGCCCAGGGAATTGCGCTTGTTGTTGGAGCGCTCGGGTCTAAAAATACAAGCAATCCATTCAGTAACTCCTGGGGCTTACGAATCGATTCCACCGTCCACAAACACCCCAGAATTCTTCGCGATCGCCGTGAAGCCTGCCTAGTGCAGGAACGCGCAATCATTGCCATGTGTTTTTCACTCGCTTCCCAGCACCCATCTGAATTTCACACCAAAATCAATGGTAATTATTTGCGCGAACACCCACTAGGTCCATCTCGCTTTCGTCCTCTCGTGGACGTGTGGACTCAGGGCGCGAGAAAGTTTCTTTGGCCCTGGAGGGACCGGTTGTGCGTGTGGGGACGCAGTGCGACCACAAACTGTCACCACTGCCACACGCCAACAGCGCCACACGCCAACAGCGCGAGCTGGGCCTTGACACGAACTAGGGGCGGTCGGGAGGCTCCAGGTGCCAATGGGCTGGTAACCTATTCGGTTCCTGTTCTGATCCGTGAGCTGGAGGCCGTCGTCTGGAAATGCCAGATCCGCCGGTTGCGCCTATTGAGTTGAGAGTTTTGACCGTTATGACCGACGTAATGCAAGAAGTAATGACCGAGTCACCGTTTGGCACCTTTGATGCCGAAGGTAACTACATTCCCCGCCAGATCACCTTTAACGACCTGCCTGGATCGTTTGAAGACGCCATCGGCGGAACCATCGTTTCGTTCGAAGATGGCGACATTGTCAAGGGTACGGTCGTCAAGATCGACCATGACGAAGTGTTGCTCGACATTGGCTTCAAGAGCGAGGGTGTAATCCCTGCTCGTGAGCTCAGCATCCGCCACGACGTTGATCCATCAGAGATCGTGTCGTTGGGCGAAGAGATCGAAGCACTGGTTCTCACCAAGGAAGACAAAGAAGGTCGCCTCGTTCTTTCTAAGAAGCGTGCTCAGTACGAGCGTGCCTGGGGCACCATCGAGAAGGTCAAAGAAAACAACGGTGTGGTCGAAGGTCCAGTTATCGAAGTGGTCAAGGGTGGACTTATCGTCGACATTGGTCTTCGTGGCTTCCTTCCTGCTTCACTCGTTGAGCTTCGTCGTGTCCGCGACCTGCAGCCCTACGTTGGCAAGATCGTGCAAACCAAGATCATCGAGCTCGACAAGAACCGCAACAACGTTGTGCTTTCCCGCAGGGCTTGGCTCGAAGAGACCCAAAAAGAACAGCGCGAAGATTTCCTTACCAACCTCAAGCCGGGCGAAGTCCGCGAAGGCGTTGTGTCGAGCGTTGTCAACTTTGGTGCCTTCGTTGACCTTGGCGGCATGGACGGCCTCGTCCACGTTTCCGAGCTCTCCTGGAAGCATGTTGATCACCCATCGTCGGTCGTTGCCGTTGGCGACAAGATCACGGTGCAGGTCCTCGAGGTTGACTACAGTCGTGAGCGCATCAGCCTCTCGTTGAAGAACACCCAGCAGGATCCATGGGCCGAGTTCGCAAGCGCCCACCGTGTTGGCGAGCTTGTGTACGGACGGGTTACTAAGCTTGTTCCATTCGGTTCATTCGTGCAGGTTGGCGAAGGCATCGAAGGTCTTGTGCACATCTCAGAGATGGCCGGACACCACGTAGATCATCCAGAGCAAGTTGTTGCCGGTGGAGAGGAACTTTGGGTCAAGATCATCGACCTCGACCTCCAACGTCGCCGCATCTCGTTGTCGATAAAGCAAGCAGCAGAAGGTGGCGTAGTTGCCGCCGAGTACCAGGCTGCATTCGGCGAGCACGCCTATGACCCAGAGGGCAACTACATCGGTGAATACTCCACCGGCGAGTTCACCCCAGACAATGAAGCCCAAGCCGCCTGGTTGGCCGATTACAACGCTTCACAGGCAGCAGCCGCTGCAGAAGCCGGTACCGAAGCCCCAGCCGCAGAAGATGCTGTTGCTGAAGCCGCTGTTGCTGAAGTAACCCCTGAGGTTGCACCAGCCGCTGAGTAATTATCGAACCGCCCCGGCGGTTAGAGTTCCAGAACAAAGAAACGAGCCGTCCCAACTTGGGGCGGCTCGTTTGCCTTTCACCGGCCCTGTCCCGACGCCCTACTATGCGAAAAGGTCCACGGGTTCAGGTTTGAAGGTTTCAGAAGTTCAAATTCTGCAATTCGAAC
>JAYUVJ010000267.1:0-6774 GCA_043754155.1 Acidimicrobiia bacterium | reverse complement strand
CAGTTTGTACTTGACAATACAAAACACTGACGTGGGAGGATCGCACGTTCTCTGCGTTAAATCCCAAGCATCTTCTTAACGTTGGCAGCATCTGCTGGGAACAGAACCGAGTCTTGGGCTAAGCGACGGGTACGAACCGACGCCTTGTGCTCAAGCTTGTGGTACCGGAACGCACGACCGCTCATGACCTTGCCGGTACCGGTAAGGCGGAAGCGCTTTTTTGCTGCTTTGTTGGTCTTCATCTTTGGCATTGGAGAACTCCGTTGCTCGGATCAACGCTCGAGGCTCTTACGAGCGACAAGGCCGATGGGGCTGACGTGGCCTGCGCATGCAAGCACACACTGACCGGGAAACTTATTCAGAAACGGGTGAATCTGCTGCGGATGCAGCTTGAGCGACCAGAACCGGTGCGGCCTCAGCTACTGGTGCAGCACCAGCAATCGGAACTTGTACACGGTCGGCATCAGGCATCGATGCCAGGACCACGGTTCGTCCTTCAGCTTTTGCTGCTTTGGCGGCGGCAACTTGCGCCTTTTTATCGGGAGCGAGCACCATCACCATGTTGCGACCGTCGAGCTTCGGGATGGCTTCCATCTTGGCGGCCACACCGATTGTCTCGGCGATTTTGTTCAAGATCTTCATGCCGAGCTCAGGGTGGGCAACTTCTCGACCACGGAACATGATCGTGACTTTGACCTTGTGCCCTTCCTCAAGGAATTCGCCAACCTTGCGAGTCTTGGTATCGAAGTCGCCGCCACCAATTTTTGGGCGGTACTTCATTTCCTTAATCACAACGGCTTGCGACTTCTTGCGGGACTCCTTGTCACGCTGGCGCTGCTCATAGACCCACTTTGAATAGTCGAGGATCTTGCAGACCGGCGGGTTAGCCATTGGGGCGATCTCGACCAGGTCGAGTTCAGCCTCACGGGCTAACTGCAGAGCTTCCGGCAACGGTTTGATACCCAGCTGGGCACCGTCGGCGGCTATCAGGCGTACCTCGCGCACACGAATTCGTTCGTTGCGGCGTGGTTCATCGGCGGTAGCTATTCGGCATCACTCCTCGGTAAATCGGTTTGGTGGGACGGCGCAAAGCATCACGACCCACGCCCGCTAAGCGGTCGAGGAACACAATCGACCCAGGTCACCGGGCTGCGGGCACAATCAATTGACTGTTATTGCAGCTGTTCGGTGGTTGGGTGGGGTTCGTTTCCGATCCCGCTTCAAACCAAGTTGTGCAGAAATTGTAGCAGTGCGCCGCCGATCTGGGGTTCGGAGAGTTTCAATCTTGGTCACAGGTCAACAAACCTGACAGAACCGGAGAGAAACAGACCCAACCAGACTCAACCAGAGAGCACAGAGAACCAGAGAGTCCACGCAGCGCCGCACGCTCGATCGCTTCTAGAGTTGCAGCTATGAGTTCACTATGGACCCCAGACGGCGAACGACCTATTTCGCGTACCCCATCCGCTCCAACTGCCGCCGCAGCGAGTTCGGTTCCTCCGGCAACGCAGCGAGCCCCCGGCGAACGCCCGGACGATCTGCCAAATCCTGAAGAAATGGCGGCGATGCAAGAAGAGCTCGCAGCCATGACGGCAGAAATCGCTCAGGTTCCAGCTTCGGCAGTGATTGCCAATCACGTCGTGGGGCTGTTTCAGCTTGCTGCGGTGCATCTACAGATCGACCCACCGAACCTTCCTGATGCCACGCTGGCCATCGACGCCATGTCTGCTGTGGTCGACGGGCTTAAGGGCCGTCTTGGCCCCGATGAATCCACCTTGGTTGATGCCCTGTCGCAAATCCGCATGGCCTTCGTACAGGTAACCAGCGAGTTCAACCGAAACAGTTAAGTGATTAGCTGGCAATCGCTTTGCCCACTTACTGATTTAGCTGCCTCTCCAATCCAGCACGTTCCCTGATCACTCGACCAGACACAAACCCGTCGGTATGGATCTCCACTACACCTACTGAATACAGCGTGCAAGGTGAACCCATCGAACCCGTGGCCAAGCCTCCAAGATAAGAACCGGTTTGTGTACAGGCGAAGGCCACACGATTACCTGCAGAAAACAGATCATCAACCACGGTCGCAGCAACGGTTATCAGCGGGTCCGGCTCAACACCTTCATCGTCTACCCGAACCTCGTGCCCACCAAATGACATGCCTGCTTGCAACCACGCGCGAATGTGAGCTTCAGCACCGGTATCGCTAGGTTGCACTCGGGCATCCCAAGGAGCCACTGCAGGAGACTCAACCGACGCTGACGTGCCTGAAGCTAGCTGTTGTTTTCGAGAGTAGTAATCCTCAATGGCGAAGTTCGAGGTGAGCTTCGCCCCGTTCCATCGATATAGACCAATTCCGCTCCAGGCCGCTTGGCGTCCGTCGTGTCGGACCGATGCTCCGTGTTGGGAAAACCGCATGGCCAACCGATCGCCGTTCAGCATGATCTCATTGATGGTCATGCCCAGGCCCGGGAACTGTTCGAGCTGACGAACCACGGCGGGAATGTACACCTTGTCACGCGGGCCGAGGTTTGATCCGCCCATGTAGAGCACGTAATCGGGTTCCATGATCTGCGCGCATACGGCTGGGTTTTGGCATTGCAAATAATCGATCACGTACCGCTTCATGAGAGCTACAAAGGGATGCATTTCTCCCAGTGCCAAGGTTGGGTTGGTTCGCGTCTCCGGCAACAAAGGAGCCCCCGAGCCGTTGAGATCGTTGATCATGAAATCGCTCTTTCCAGACCTACCCAGAATGGGGCGCGAAGCTCCTTCTTCAAGATCTTGCCTGACGCATTCCGCGGCAACGCATCAACAAAATCAATCGACGACGGACACTTGTAACGAGCCAACTTGGTGCGGGCAAACTCGATCAGTTCTTCGGGCGCGGCAGTCATTCCCGGCCTGAGCACGACCATGGCTTTTGGTGACTCACCCCAGCGTTCATGCGGCACCCCAACCACGGCTACTTCGGCTATAGCTGGATGGTCATAAAGAGCGTTCTCTACTTCGGCGGGATAGATGTTCTCGCCACCGGAAACAATCATGTCTTTGAAACGGTCAAACAAAAACAGATAACCATCTTCGTTGGCATACGCGGCGTCACCGGTGCGCAGCCATCCATCGGCGGTAATGGTGCGAGCGGTTTCCTCGGGCTTGTTGCGATAGCCAATCATGTTCATGGCTGACCGCACCCAAATTTCGCCCACGGTACCCGTTGGCACCCGCTCCCCCGTCGTTGGATCAAACAACGCGAGTTCAATCCACGGCAACGCCTTACCGCATGAGCGGAGCAAAGCTGAGCGTTCGGGATCATCGGGCTGATGATCTGATGGTGGAAGCGAAACGATGGTTCCGGCCGTTTCGGTCATGCCGTAAGACTGGGTGAACTCACAGCCCACTACGGCAATGGCTCGACGCAGAACAGCATCACCAATCGGCGAGGCGCCGTAGGAGAGCAGCTTCATACTGGACAGATCCGCTTCTTCAACGCCGGGCGCCGAAACGATGGTTTGGATCACGGCCGGCACGAAGAAAGCGTGGGTAACTCGATGCTTCTCAATTGCGCCGATGATGACCGCAGGATCGGCCACACGCAGCAAAACGGTATGTCCGCCTACGATTACCGCAGACATGCCGTAGCCGATACCACCGATATGAAACATCGGCATGCCCACCAGGTTCACGCTGTTCTCAGTGAATCCCCAGGTTTCGCGGGCCAGCCGTTCGCCAAACCACATATTGGCGTTGGTGAGCTGCGCACCTTTAGGAACTCCCGTGGTGCCTGAGGTGTAGAGAAGCAGAACGACGTCTTCAGGGGTGCACCGTACTGCCGGGTCAACCGTGGAAGCCTCGGCGATCCAGCTTTCATAATCGTCCTCAAGCCCGATGACGAGCTTCAAGCAGGGCATAGCTAACGCCGTCTCAGTGAGCAGGCCACGTTCTTCATTGGCGACCAACACGACCGTAGGTTCAGCATCGGCCATAATGGCTTCGATTTCGATAGGAGCGAGGCGCCAGTTCAACCCGGCCAACACCGCTCCGGCTTTACTGGCAGCAAAGGCCAACTCGAAGAACACCGCGGCGTTCTTTGACAGCACCGCAACCCGATCACCTTTGGCCACTCCCGCGGTAATCAAGGCATTTGCGGCACGAGAGCTCCGCTCATCAATGTCGGCAAAGGTGAGCGTGGCTTCTCCGAAGGTAACGGCCGGGGATTCGGGACGTAACGCAGCTTGGGTTCTAATGACATGCGCAAGTGTGAAATCGCTGGGCATTACTAGTGTGCTTGTATCGTCAGCAGGCATAGCATTTACTCCGATTGGGTTCAGAACGTTTGGTAACTTTAACGAAGCCATGTTGAGCCAACACAGTCCCGGGAAACACGGGCATAGTTAAGGGGCTGAGGAGACTTCGGGCCAAGCATGAAAGCCTCTACCGGTCTTACGGCCAAGGTGTCCAGCGGCTACGAGATCAAGGAGAATCTGTGGTGGTTCGTAGCGTTCGCCATAGGTCGAGGCCAGCTGTCGAGCAATGTCCAAACGAACATCAAGGCCAACAATGTCGCTCAACCGCAAAGGGCCAACGGGATGGCGGTAAGCAAGTTCGGCCGCCCGGTCAATATCGGCAGCCGAAGCCACACCGGATTCAACCATACGCATGGCTTCCAGCGAGGCAATAAGGTCAAGCCTGCTGGTGGCAAATCCCGGCACGTTGGCCACCACGATGCTCTGCTTGCCAATTCCCGTAACGATGGTTTGCGCTTCGCCGATGACCGCTTCCGTGGTTTTCGCACCCCGAATTAGCTCCACGAGTGCCAATGACCACACCGGATTAAAGAAGTGCATTCCAAAGAAGCGCTGCGGATCAGAAACGGCTTCGGCGAGCGCATCAATGGAAATCGACGAGGTGTTCGAGCCCAGCAATACCGGCTTCTTGGCCGAGCAAGCTTTAAGGACGCCGAGCTTGAGAGCTAAGCGTTCAGGGACGGATTCCACGATCAGCTCAAGTCCTTCATCGAGTTGCTCGACATCACTGGCGGAAGCAATCCGTTTGAGCAAGGCTTCAGCGTCTGCAGCCGATAGTTTTCCTCTGTTCACGGCGCCTTCGGCGGCTGCTCGCAACTCCCGCTCCATGGCCGATACCCGATCAACGCTGGGCTCGACCACCGTGGTTTCCCAGCCAGCCATAGCGAATACGTAGGCGATCCCAGTGCCCATCGTTCCACCGCCAACAACAGCCATACGGCTCAAACCGCGCTTCGACACTGTTTCAGCACTCACTTCGGGCTCACCTCTCCTCAACATTTTTGCTGGCAAACGCATTTTTCAATTCCACACCTGTGTTGACAGCAACTGTAGTGTTACACCGGTGGTCGCTGCGGCACCAAACTCCACCGTCCGAGAGACTCAGCATCAGCACCGTCCGCAACCCATCAGCCACCCATCCATCCACACCATCAGCACAGATCCACAGCTATCAGCGCCATCGAGCACCAGTCAGCACTAGGAGAACAGTCACCCATGAGCACCGATTCGCCCGTACTCATCGAACATCGCGACGGCATACTGATCATCACCATTAACCGTCCATCGGTACGCAACGCCGTCAACCGAACCGTAGCCTTAGGCATCGCCGCTGGACTTGATGAGCTCGATCAAAACCCGGCAATCTCCGTCGGCATTCTGACCGGGGCCGGGGGCACGTTTTGCTCAGGCATGGACCTCAAAGCCTTCGTCACCGGAGAGCGGCCCGAAATTGAAGGACGCGGACTGGTTGGGCTTACCGAGGCTCCGCCACAGAAGCCGCTTATTGCTGCAGTCGAAGGATTCGCGTTGGCAGGGGGCTGCGAAATTGTGTTGGCATGCGACCTTGTGGTGGCCGCCGAAAATGCCAAGTTCGGGATACCCGAGGTGACCCGTGGTCTAGTAGCCGGATCGGGTGGTTTGATTCGATTACCGCAAAAGATCCCGGCACAAATCGCCCTGGAATATGCCCTGACCGGCGAACACTTCAGCGCTACCGACGCACGCACGTGGGGCCTCGTCAACCGCCTTTGCCCTCCTGGACAAGCGCTAGCCGGCGCGGTGGAATTGGCCCAAGTAATCCTTCGCAATGGTCCTTTGGGCGTACAAATGACCAAGCGCATTATCAACGAATCGAAGTCTTGGCCAGTCGATGAAGTGTGGGATCGTCAACGAGGACTAGTGGAATGGGTGCTCGCTACCGAAGATGCCCGTGAAGGTGCACTGGCATTTGCGGAGAAACGACCACCGCAATGGCGAGGACGTTGAGCACACCGTTGCGAACGTTGCCAAAGCCAGCGAGGCTGAAGCTGGTTGGATGGACAAAAACGAGCGATCAACAAGAAGCGTTCCCGCATAACAGTTTAGTGACGCGATCCTTCGGACGACCGATAATGGCCACGGTGGAGGTGGTAACGACGGGCCTTTGCATCAACTTTGGATACTTAGTAAGTACCAGTACTATTTGATCAGCAGTGGCAACATCGCTGTCACTCAGAGCAAGCTTCGCAAAGACGGCATCGCGTCGCACGAGTTGAGTGATCGGATCTTCGAGGTGATCGAGTATCCAACGCAACCGCTCCTCGCTTGGAGGGTTTTTTTGGTACAGAACGATTTCGGCTCCAACACCCATTTCCTCGGCAATGCACACGGCACTAGTAGAAGAGTTTCAATTCGGGTTATGGTAAATCGTCACGCCGCTTGCGGCTGTTTTTGACATGGAAACACCTTAGCGACAACGCGTCCCCAC
>JAYUVJ010000266.1:0-6215 GCA_043754155.1 Acidimicrobiia bacterium | reverse complement strand
AATGGTAGGTATACATAGGATTCAACATCGCACATGGCGCCTGGGTAACGATTCCAATACCAGGTGCCTCCCACATCTCCGGCCCTTTCCACCATGCGAATACTTTCGACCCCAGCCATCCGCAAGCGCGCCCCGGTCAACAGCCCGCCGAATCCTCCGCCGATGATGGCCACTTCGACGTGATCAAACAGTGGATCTCGGGTGAAGCCGGGCTCCACATAAGGGTCGTCGACGTACTGGGAAAACTCAGCCGTCACCTCGACATACTGGTCATTCCCGTCGTCGCGAACGCGCTTATCTCGCTCCGCCCGGTACTTGTCACGCAGGACATCGGGATCAAAATCAAGGTCGCCGAGCAGTTGAGCGATTTGCGAGGTGGGCTTCATCGGGGTTCTCCAGGTGTCACAGATTTGGAATTTGTTATTCCTGGTCTACCTTCGACTGAACGATTCGGTCAACTACTACCCCGGGGAATCGGAGTTCCGGCATTCTGAAAGCGAGTGCGGCCACCAGACCCGCTCCCGACGGGCTTTTTCCCCGAACTCTCCTCTGCCCGGCTATGCGGGTAAACCGGACCGGAGGATGCGTCCGGCCCCGTTGCGGCTGGTTTTCGGTCAGAAGTTCGGGCATCCCTTGCGCGAGTGCGGTCATTGCCCTTTGCGGACAGGTTTATTGACCGAAATCGGCCCCCTCTTAGGTCTGTGGAGACGTAGTTCATTGTCAGTGTTGGTCGCCCGTTTTCTAAAGTGCAACCAGGCGATATCCGCATCAACGGCGAAATGCGCGAGGCCACCGTTTCGGCTTTCTGAGGTCGGGCATGCGATACTGACCACAGTCGCAGGGCGCAGATGCCCTTCGACGCCAGGTAAAACCTGTTCTCGTTGGAGGAACTGCGCATGACTGAGTCGACCACGCACGCTTCGAAAGAGAACGTGATGAGGGAGCCCGCGCCAAAACGTCCAGAACGCGTGGTGCATCCTCCAGAGTATTACGAGCAGATCAAGCAGCGTTTTGCCGAGGCTCGCGATCTCCGTTTGTCGTACCGTCCGGAGGGTCGAAATCAATTTGTGACCGAGTTGTCTGGCGATCTCGCTAAGTACGAAACCGACCCTTATGGCGAAGAGATTCTTGATCGTGAGCCCATCAACGACACGGTTGAAGTGCTGTTTATTGGGGGAGGTTTCTCGGCCTTGTTGACGTCGGCTCGGTTGCGTGAGGTTGGTGTCGAATCGATTCGCATCGTGGAGCGCGGCGCCGATGTGGGTGGCACTTGGTACTGGAATCGCTATCCCGGTGTGGCGTGTGACGTGGTTGCGTATGACTACCTCCCTTTGCTTGACGAACTGCAGTACGTCCCCACTCGGCACTATGCCCGCGGTGATGAAATCTTCGGCCACTGCAAAGCGATTGCCGATAAGTACAACCTCTACGAACTCGCCGTCTTTCAAACCACCGTCACCTCTACGACGTGGGTGGAGGACGAGCAGATGTGGCGTGTCGGAACTGATCGGGGTGACGTCATGCGGGCCAAGTTCGTGATCTGCGCGAATGGAACTTTGACGAAACCGAAGTTGGCGCGTATCAAGGGTATGGAATCCTTCGCTGGTCACTCGTTTCATACGTCGCGTTGGGACTACGACTACACCGGACTTGACCTCACTAATCTGGCCGACAAAGTCGTAGGGATTATCGGGACGGGGGCCACAGCGGTGCAGGCAATTTCGCATCTCGGTGCCAACGTGAAAGAACTCTTCGTGTTCCAACGAACCCCTTCTTCGATCGACGTTCGTGAAGACTGGGAAACCGATCAGAAATGGGCCGCCACGCTGGAACCAGGTTGGCAGGCGAAACGTCGGTTGAAGGCCCTGACGGCTCCTCCCTTGTCGGCCGTGCAAATTGAGAAGCGCGCTGATATGACGGTCGAAGAGAAGGTGGAAAAGCAAGAGGCGGCGAACATCGATTACATGATGCGCATTCATAAGCGTATAGAGGACATCGTGGAGGACCCAGCCACGGCAGAAGCACTCAAGCCCTGGTACATGTTCATGTGTAAGCGTCCGTGTTTTCACAACGAGTACCTTCCAACGTTCAATCGACCCAACGTGCATCTCATCGACACCAACGGCAAAGGCATCACCGAAATTGGACCTTCGGGACCGATCTTTGAAGGCCAAGAATTCAAGCTTGATTTACTCATTTACGCCACGGGTTTTGAGGTGCAGAAGACCGGAACATACAACGCCATCACCGGTGAGGGTGGACTAGACCTCCAAGAAAAATACGAGGACGGGATCCGCACCGTGCTTGGTATTCACACCCACGGCTACCCCAACATGTTCATCATGGGCGGCTACCAGGCCTCGTTTAACTTCAACCTGACTGATGTGCTCCAAGCCCAAGGAGATCACATCGCGGCGTGCATCAACCATGTCCGCAAGAACGGTTACGACACCATGGATTGCACTGCTGAGGCCGAGGAGTGGTGGGTTGAAGAAGTCATTGCCCACCGTGGCAAAACTTCACGCAACGCCGAATGCACGCCGGGGTATTACAACTTCGAAGGCGAATTCAATCGCCGACAAGACGGCAACTACAACGGCGGCTTCCCCAAATACGGCGCCCACATGGCAGACGTACGTGCACATATGAATGAACGATTCACCTTCACGAAACGTTGAGGTCACTTGCCCGCAGCGCCGGGCATCTCGGCTAGTTTGCGACCCGTTCAGAACGATCCTTGCAAATAGTTGCCCTATCCGTTTGTGTCGGGCAATGTATTTGCACTACCTGTAAAACGGAGTGAACATGGCCGATTGTTCTTTTGCCATCACGACCCAGCAAAATCATTCAGTTCAGTGGTGCACGCCGCCGTCGACTACGAATTCTTGGCCCGTGCAGTAACTCGATTCGTCGCTAGCAAGGAACAGCACCATATTGGCGATATCGCGTGCCGTGCCCGGCCGGCCAAGCGGAACGCCTCGCTCGAACTTGTTACGAATATCGGGGTTGTGGATGGCTGGGTTGTTTGCCGTCATTGGCGTATCGATGAGGCCAGGGTGAACTGAATTGACTCGAATGCCGTTGCGGCCCCACTCCTGCGCAGCCACCTTGGTAAGTCCACGAATGGCCCATTTCGTGCCGGCATAGGCACCGTGGTTTTTCACACCTTCAAGGCCGGCGACGGAGCTGATATTGATGATCGAACCGGCCGTTCCGGTGGCAATCATTGCGGCCGCTGAGGTGCGCATCCCTAGGAACGTGCCGGTTTGGTTGATGGCGATGATGTTGTTCCATTCTTCGAGCGTTGTGGCATCCATGCGCTTGGTCATATCGATTCCGGCGTTGTTAACCAACACGTCCAAGCGTCCATGGCGTTGCACGATTTCGTCGACGGCGTGTTTCCATTCCGTCTCCGAACGAACGTCGAGGTGGACGTATTCGGTGTTCGGAATTCCGTTGGCCGTCGAGGTACCCTCGTCGTCAAGCACATCGGCGAGAACAACGATCGCTCCGTGCTCGGAAAACAATTGTCCTTCATCGGCACCCTGTCCGCGCGCTCCACCGGTGATTAGTACAACTTTTCCTGCGAGTCGGTTCATCGTTCAATACTTTCTTGTGTGTGTGTGTGAGCTTCGGTCGAGCCATTTGGCCGGAATCGGCCTTAAACGATTTAGGCGGAGGTTGCTTCGTGGTCGGTAAGCATGGCACTGGAATTGGCACGGGCGTTAGCTTGTTCTGGTGAAGTCCCAAGCCAATCGATAAGCACACGTATGTTATCTTCGCCGCGATGGCGGGGTGATCCGTGGACGCCGCTTCCGAGGGTTGAAAACCGGTAGGGCGACTGGAACACTCGACGTGTACCCCCATCTCGATTATCGATTTCGACAACGGAGTTTCGTAGCTTGATAGTGGGGGAGTCGAAAATGCTTGCCCTGCTCTTCACGACTCCCCATGCCAAGTTGGCGCGGTCGAGCGCAGCGCACAACGCAGCACGATCGGCAAAGCTGCAGAAGTATTCCATCGTCGCTTGGTGGCGCAGTTGAATTTTCGTTTCCAAGTCGCAATCGGGTGGAGCTGGGTCCTCCAAGCCAAGAACACCATGCACTCTCGACCACACCCAACGAAATCCACCGGCTAGAACGATCGGTCCATCGACAGCGTCCCAAACTTCGCCGTTGGTAGCAACAGCTTTGCGATCGTCGAGATTGAAGATGATGGCGTCGTCGGAAAATCCAATGGCATCAACCATGGCAATGTCGAGGTGCTGCCCCGCTCCGGTTGCGTCACGTGATCGCAGCGCGGCGAGAATGCCGATGACGCCATGGAGTCCCGAGGTGACGTCGGCAGCGGAGAAGGTGAGGTCGTGCAGGCCCGCTCCGTCTAGCTCCGGTCCACGGGCAATCAAACCCATCTCGGCATGGGCGATGCTGGCGTACGCCGCTCGTCGAGATTCGGGCCCTTCCTGCCCAAAACCCGAAATCGACAACATCAGCAGACGAGGATTGATCGCCGATAGCCCGGCCCAATCAAGGCCAAACGAGGCCAACACACCTGGTCGAAAGTTCTCGATCACAATGTCGGCTTTAGCAGCCAGTTCCTGAATGATGGACACCCCGTCGGGATGATTAAGATCGACACAAATGTTGCGCTTGCCGACGTTTTGCTGCACGAAATAGGTACTCAAACCGGCGATCTTTCGACCCCAGTTTCGGCTGATATCACCGTCGGGCGGCTCGACCTTCACCACGTCGGCCCCAAGATCAGACAGGATGCGCCCGGCTACTGGCCCGGCGAACACTCGGGAGAGATCCAGCACGCGAAGCCCAGCAAGGGGACCGGCAGCGCGTGCGTCAGCTGAGCTCATTGAAGACTTCCTTTTTCGGTGGAGTCATCGCAGCGTAGGGGAAAGCGCAATCCTTCGCACGATCGAACGCGAGCCGGAGCACGATCTAACACGATTCCAACCGATGCAGCAATGCACGATCCAGAGTTGGTCGTTAGAGTCAAGCCTCATGACAGACTATCAAGCCATCTGCGAAACGCTCTACCGCTATGCCTACGCGCTCGACAACCGCGATTGGGCCATGTACCGATCGATCTTTGCCGACGAAGTGAACTTCGATTTCTCCACCTATCATGGTCGTCCTGCAGTTCGTATGCGGGCAGATGACCTTGTCGCCTCTGCTGCGGAACTGTTCGCAGGTTTCAGCGCAACGCAACACACTATGAGTAACCCAATCGTGGAGATCGATGGAGACTCGGCGCGATGCAGCATGTACATCCAAGCCGCTCACTCCGTTGATCCTGATCCCGAAGCGCCATGGTTCATCATGGGCGGACACTACGAAGATCACCTGATTCGCCACAACCACGGTTGGCTGCTCGATGGAGTCTGCATGAAACTTCGCTGGACCCGTGGCGACAAGAACATCATGCGGGCCGCCGTCGCTCACTCCCGCAAATCAAACTGAACTAGCAGTTCACCTATCGTAAAGAGCCATATGATTGACCTAGCTGACCGCATCGAATTGCACGAACTTCCGGGCCGTTACGGCGATGCCATCGACGATCGAAACTGGGAAGGCCTGGGTGCAGTCTTCACTCCCGACGCAACGTTTGATTTGACCGATCTTGGCTCTCGGAAACTCACTGGCCTCCCCGAAATTAAACGGTTCATGGACGTTGAAGCGCAGCACCCTCGCACTCACATGATGACCAACATCTACGTCGACGACACTCCCGAAGGCGTAAAGCTGTATTTCCGAATCGTCGCCCTACGCGGCGGGGGATTAGTCGGCACTGCTTCCTACTACGACGATGTCATCGAGACCCCACAAGGTTGGCGAGTAAAGACCCGCGTCGTAACTCTCCGTAGAAGAAGCCGTGATGAGCCGGCTTAATGGGGAAAGGAAACCTCCGTATAGCCTCCGTCGGTTGCAGCGTCGATGGCACCGATCGCAGATTCTGATTTGGGCTTTGATTCGCGGCCAACTTGTGGTGCTCCGTTCGACTGCGTTACACATTGACCAATCAACCAATGTGCCGGATGCGACTTGCGCGGGGAGAGGGAGGATGGACTTCTGGTCGTAGAGTTTCTGACACGATCGTCAAGTGTGTCGGTTCATTCTGGCCGAGCAACGTAGAAGGACTTAGTTGTGATTGAACTGCCTGGAACCCCCGAAGAAATGCTCGCGTTTCTCGAACTTGAGCACATC
>JAYUVJ010000265.1:0-3713 GCA_043754155.1 Acidimicrobiia bacterium | reverse complement strand
AGATGTTGAGTTATCACTGTGGCGGTATTGGTCACGACTGGGGTATTTCGCTAGCGAACGTGACACTCGATTTGTCGCAGTAAGGGAGAGAGTCCGGTCGGCGAACCCAACTGCGCGCGGGTTTTTGACCATGCTCTCCGGACTGCAACGGTGGACCGGTAGGGCTGGGACAAGACGCTCACGGATCAACAAACCGGGCCAAACCAGTCTACTGGGCCGCATGCGTCGCTGGAGCGTGCGAGAGTTTACAGGTGGGTTCTCTGATTGATACGTTGCCGCCGTTAGGGAGCGATCCGCTCGATGTGGTCGACGCCTTCATGACCTGGGCTCAAGCCGGAGGGCGTCCGCTCTATGCGCACCAGGAAGAGGCATTGCTGGCCCTCGCCGAAGGAAACCACGTGGTGTTGGCCACGCCGACGGGTTCTGGAAAATCGATGGTGGCTATTGCCGGGATCGTTTTGGCGCTCAATCGGCGCGAACGCGCAGTGTGGACGGCACCCATCAAGGCGTTGGTGGGAGAAAAGTTCTTCGAACTCGCCGAAATGCTGGGACCCGAGTTGGTTGGGCTGGCCATTGGCGATGCGTCGATTAACCGGGAAGCGCCTGTGTTGGTGTGTACCTCCGAAGTTTTGGCCAATCAAGCCTTAGCTCGCGGCTCCGAAACTCCCGTGGGTTTTGCCTGCCTTGATGAGTTCCACTACTACGGCGACCGTGATCGGGGCTGGGCCTGGCAGGTTCCGCTGCTTACGATGCACAACTGCCAGTTTCTTCTGGCTAGCGCGACACTCGGCGATGTAACGGGCCTGGTTGCCGATCTTGCGGAGCGTTCCGGCCGGGCGATCACCAGTGTGACGTCGGTGAATCGCCCCACCCCGCTTTACCCGCAGTATCGCAATACCCCAATTGCCGACACCATTGCCGAGGCCGTCGAAAAGGGCCTGTATCCGGTCTACATGGTGCACGGTTCCCAGGCTGCGGCCATCGAGCAGGCCCAATCGTTGGTGTCATTGCCGCTTACTACCCGAGCCCAGCGTGAAGCTATTGCCGAGGCGCTCAAGGGTGTGAAGCTCAACACTGGGTTCGGTCAAATGTTGGCGCGCTATCTTCGTAACGGCGTGGGCGTGCACCATGCTGGCATGTTGCCCCGCTACCGCCGCCTCGTTGAAAAGCTGGCAGGCGAAGGCTTGTTGCCGGTCATCTGTGGAACCGACACGCTCGGCGTAGGCATCAACATTCCCATCAGAACCGTATTGCTAACTGCACTTACCAAGTACGACGGTACAAAAGTACGTACGCTTAGGGCTCGCGAATTTCATCAACTCGCTGGCCGAGCTGGTCGTCCAGGGTTTGATCCTGATGGACATATTTGGGCTCAAGCACCTGAACACATCATCGAGAATGAACGAGCACTGGCCCGAGTTGGTGATGATCCCAAAGCTCGTCGCAAAGTAAAGCGTGCCGCACCGGCTAAGGGTTTTGTGCACTACGACGACAACACCTTCAATCGGCTCCTCGCCGCACCACCCGAACCGCTGACCTCGCATTTTCGGGTTACGCCGCATTTAGTGGCCAGCGTTTTGGGCCGCGAAACCAATGAGATTGACGCGCTCAAAGATCTGCTGCAAAACAACCACGACACCCCGGCGCGTAAACGTGATCACGTGAAGCGGGCCATTGCCGTGTACCGCTCACTCGAAACTGCCGGTGTAGCCGAACGTCTCCGCGATGCCGATGGGGTATGCGTTGGCGTGCGTATGGGCTCAATGGTGGAAGGCAGCGATGATCGCCTCGATGTCAGCTTTACCTCTCCGCTTGGTCCCTTCGCCATCGAAGTAATTGGCACGCTCGATCCCGAATCGCTTACGTATGTGATCGATGTGGTGAGCGTGATCGAGTCCATTCTTGATGACCCAATGGCCATATTGATCGCTCAGGAGAAAGCCGCTAGGGCACTGGAATTCGCCCGGATGAAGGCCCAAGGTTTGTCGTTTGAGGAGCGCGTGGATCAGGTTGGCAATGTCAGCTGGCCCAAGCCCCTCGCTGAGGTTCTCACCACCTCCTACGACATGTACCGCAGTCACCACCCATGGGTGCACGATGCACCTTCTCCGAAATCGATTCTGCGCGAAATGCTTGAATCCGGCGAAACGTTTGCGGGGTTCATCAAGCGCTACAAACTGGAACGTTCCGAAGGTTTGCTACTGCGCTACCTCACCGACGCATGGCGGGCCCTCGATCGTTCGCTACCGTCTTCGGCCTACACCGAAGCCCTTGAAGACGTCATTGTTTGGCTGCGAGCGCTGCTTACCGCCACGGATGTTTCGCTTATGGAAGAGTGGGAAACCCTCGCTGGTCTTACGTCGGTGGAACGGCTTGTGCCCGATGCACCGGTTCTCAACACCGGTCCACCAAAAGCTTGGCGCACCACCATTCGCACTGCAGCGTTTGGATGGATCGAATTGCTGGCCCGCAGAGCCTACGTTGGCCTCTCAGAACGCACCGGGGTTAGCGAAGCTGATATTTGGAATGCTATGTCCGCTTACTGGCATGACCACAAAGTTCTCAGTACCGACGGGGACGCCCGATCTGCGGCGTTTTTCGAGTTAACGGAATCCCCCGATGAATGGGTAGTGCGTCAACGATTCGCTGACCCCGAAGGTGATGGGGATTGGGCCTTTGTAGCCACCGTCGGCATCGCCGAAGCCATGGAAAACGGCGCGCCGTCGTTGGTGCTGCGTTCGATCGGTCGTTTCGGCGAAGAAGTCGCGTTCACCATTCCCAAAAATCGCTAAGCCAAAGTTTGCTTCGGCTTAAAGGCATGGAGGGTAACGTGGCGGAGGTGACTGGAAGCGCATTTGTAGAGCAGGCCGATACTTTGATCGACGACGAGCCAACGTCGTTGGCGACCTGGTCCATACTTGATCGAGAAAGCGTCGAGGCGTTACAACGGATACTCGCAGAGTGTCGTTCGTTGCCCGCCCCGATGGAGTTATGCGCCGCTGCCTCAGCTTTGCGATCCGCCTGGCACGATACGGAAGAACCGGCTCCCGTAGCGGCGCTGCTCAGCGAGGTTGATCCGGCGCAGCTCAGCGATAGTGGATTGCTCATCTTGGCCGCATCATCGGTTGTTGAACCAGCGTGGTCGGGTGAGGGAGATATCGACCCTGATGACTTGGTGGCAATTAGCGCCCTCGATACGGCCGACTGGCTGCAGATCGTGGTGAATGGCGCCAAGCGAGGAGCTGGTCAGTATTTCATGGCCGAAGACTTCCTGGATTGGATCGAAGACGACGTAGTTACCGACGATTTAGAAGCTGTGGAGCGGGGCTTAGCTTGGCTTGACAGTATCTGGCGGTCTATTGGCCTGATCGACGACGAGGACCGTTTGACCAAGGTGGGCGAGTGGGTCCTGCCTAGGGCGCTCTGTCATGCATGGGGCTCATCGTTTGATTAGGGACGTTATTGGTAACAACCTGATTGGAAGAACTCGATTGGACCAAACCGATTGGTAACAGCCTTCTGCAGAATTCGGTGCATCGATTCTGTGGGCGAGGTCACCAGGTCAGTCCGGTGGCATACGTTTTCTCACCAGGCTCTTAGTTTGAATGCGCGAGTGTGTGACATGGATTTACGAAGCAGGGTCCCCGATCGGTCGGCTGGTCTCGTTGACGTTATTCAGCCGCCAAGTCGTCGGATTGGGCTGCTGGCTGCCT
>JAYUVJ010000264.1:0-5715 GCA_043754155.1 Acidimicrobiia bacterium | reverse complement strand
CGTTCTAAAGCTGATTCGGTGGCGACGATGGGCCAACCCCCGGTACTGATCATGGCTCGAAGCAGGGTGACCCAATCGTAGGTTTCGTCATCGAGAATTCCCGTGGCGACGGAGACCGGCTCGTCTTCCCATGGCCACATGTAGGTGCTGCGATGGGTGAGTGCGTGCGCGAATGCCTCGTCGACGGCGCCGTGAGCCCGGGCGTCGGTGAGAGCTGCGGCAATGGCGGCATCTCCATCGTTGGCGAGTTCACTTTGATCGAGTGATGCCAACGCTCGGTTGGTGAGTTTGCGCCACGCCCGTTCTAGCGGGGCGGCACCTTCGCTTTGAACCGCATGGAACTTTGGTAAAGAACTAAGTACATCTAGGGAAAATGCATCGCGCAATCCACGCATGGTTGCGGTACCAAGCGCACCGCCACCAACTTGCACGAAGAGCCGATCGGGAACATCGCCAATCATTCCGCCCAGCATGGCCAGCTGATCCGCTAACTCGTGCCCCATCGTTGCCCCACCGTCGATAGTGAGGCCGTTTTCTGGGCCCTGCACGCAGAAAGGCAACTCGCCCCGCCCAACGGCTTCGTGGAAGCGATGGATACACGGATCACCAGCATGGTCGCTGGGTAGGCGAGGGCATTCGGTTAGCTTGGCACTAAGTGCACGAAGCTTTTCAATTACGACGGGATTGGCCCCGGTTGGTACGTGCACATGGATTGGACGATGCGCAGCTTTGGCTAGTGTCGCAGCGGCAAGGGCAGCGTTTCCACAGGACGCGATGGCCAGGGGAGTGCTCTTGGCTACCCGGCGAAGCTCTAGGTGCAGCAGGATGCCCATAAGGTGGCGGGCTTTTTGCGAACCAGCGACACTGTGAGTATCGCGTTTGGTCCAAACATCCACACCCAAAGCCTCGCTGGCGGCATTGGCTGGAACGAGAGGAGTTACGCGAAACCCCGTCCCCGCTACTTCGGCAATGGCTTTATCGAGACGCTCCACCAGGGCAACATGATCGGCATCGGTGCCACCGAGGGCGCGACCCAACCAGTAATTGTGTTGCAGGGTGCGGTAGCGAATGAATGGATTGGTTGAAGCGTCGGTGGGCCATTGGGCGATGCCCGCGGCTATTGGATCCCAAGCCAACACGTGGTCAACGTTGCGGGCCCGATCCGCATTGGGGCAGCGGTAAGGCGCCCGGTTTATGGGATCGGCCGGATCAACCGTTGCCGCGCATCCAGCGCATCGAAGGATGAGTGAAATTGCTGCCATGTGCACTTACCTTCTCATCAGAATTCGAAACGTTGACCTTAACCGGTGCCTAATAGGGAAGTGAATTCGAGGGCTCGCAGCTGCCGCCCGAAATTACCGGGGCGATATCATGGTCTCGGTGTGAAGAACCTGTTGCGTCGGTACTCTGCGGAGACAATCTCATCCTAAATTCTCCTCGTGTCGGGAGCGAAGCCTGCGGGAATCCGATGATGGCAGACTTTTCGTGCCGTTAAACCATGCCGGTGGCGGCGTTGAACTCGTTGATGCGCTCATCCCACAGCGGGACCAAGGCTCGCACGCCTTCCCACCATGATTGATTGCGACGGGCTTCGAAGTCTTCAAAAGCAATGTTTTGTTGCTCAACCCAAGTGTAGTAACCGAGGTTGAAGATGCGGTTGCGATCAAATTCGCGGAGCTGCAACATGTTCTCCGAATCGACGGAGAGTAGGTAACGCCCGGCAACTTCGGCGGCCGCTGAACCATCGAAACCTTGCGGATAATCGCGGGCCAGGAACTTTTCGCGCTCGCTCGGGTAGAGCTCGGAACCATCCGTAGCGACGGTAACGATCACATCGTCTGCACTCATACGGTGTTCCTTGGCCATTTTGATTGCGGCCAACGTGTTGCAAATTGCCGAGTAACCAAAGTGGGTGAGTTGCTCGATGACCGAACCGGGGACGCCGAGACGATCGCGCAGGTACGCATGGCCAGCAGCAGTGTTGAACAAAATGTCGAGATTGTCGGTGGCCTTATCGCTAATAGCAACCACGGCATCGGTATTCATCACATTGTGGATCAATGGAATGTGCTTGTCGCCAATGCCCTGAATGTTGTGCTCGCCAAAGCCATTCATCAACATTGTGGGGCATTCCAGCGCCTCGCAAGCCACGATCATCGAGCCGTAATGCTCTTTGAGAAAATCGCCAGCACCAATGGTTCCAGCCGAACCGGTAGCGCTGGTGAAGGCACGGAGCTTGAGGTGGCGTTGCGAACCAGCCTGCGAGCTTAAGTGTTCAAAAACGGTGGCGAGGGCCTTGCCGGTAACCGTGTAGTGCCCGGCATAATTGGCGAACTCGCTGAACTGGTTGAGAATCACGTTCTGGGGATCTTTGGCCAAAGTGTTACAGGCGTCGTAAATCTCCTTCACGTTGGATTCGGTGCCGTAAGTGCGGATGATGTCTGCGGGATCTTCGGTCCATTCAGCCAACCAATCAAACCGTTCCTTTGACATGCCTTCGGGTAGCACAGCCGTGCCGCGACAGTTCATGATGCGGCTGATGGCAACTCCTCCGCGCGCATAGTTTCCCGTCGACGGCCAGATCGCTCGCTGGCTGGTGGGGTCAAACTGCCCGGTAACCAAGCGGGGCGCAAGCACGGCGTAAGCAGCCTGAACCTTATGGGCACGTATCATCGGGAACTTGTTCCCCAACATGACCACAATGGTGGCGTCGACCCCAGTGAGTGATGGCGGAAGCACTACATGGACCGGCACCTCAACACGGGATTTGCGATCGGCCCCGTTGAACCAGTTCACCCGCCACAGGTTCGCAGCGTTGGGTGAATCGGGATCAACGTCGCTCAATCCAGCAGTTTTTGCGGAGTCGACGAGGGTTGGATCGGCCATTTGGGCAAACGTAGGCAGGGTGATTTTTTGCTCGGCGAATCGCTTGACCGCATTGTCATAGGACTGCTGATTGACCATGTCAGCCGTGAGCCCGAGCCGTAAATCAGCGCTCGTTGTGTGTTTGCGTGCCAGCGTCGAGGTCGTTGCGGAAGCCATCCCCCCATACTGGTACGCGGATTTCCCTATGCAAAGCACCAATCGAACATTTTGTAAAGAAGCGTCTTTCGCATCAACGGGATCGGTTTTACTGTCTCCGGGCGGAGGATTTGGAGTGCGGTGAATTGGCCTGTTGCTGACAGGTCTATTGACCGGACTCCGGCTGCTTGTGAAGCGGGTTCTGGATTGGGCTGGGTTCAGGTAGGGGTGATACGGCCGAATTTTGCTGTAGGTCGAGAAGGAGTCCAATGTGATCGGAAGGTGGCCCGCTGGTTCCGGGGATGTTGGTGGTGCCGACGGGTTGGATACGTTTCGCTTCCAAACGAGAGCCAAGCCACATGCGGTCGAAGCGGGCCTTGTAAACGTCTCGCTTCCATGTAACCCGAGTGGCCGCTGGTTCACCGAGCGTTTCCCAGGCGTCGGTCATCGGTAGTTCGTCTTTGACGGTTAGCCACTCGGCCTTACGGAGATTCGTATCGCCCCCAAACACCCCGACCGGTCCCAAGTGGGCTTCGACTTGGCGAAGCTGGGCCGTTCGAACTCTTCCCGATTCGGTGCCGCTATCGAAGTGCGCAGTCATTACTCGCACCAATCCAGCACGTCCATTCAGGTCGGCGATGTGCAGTACTCGTCCGAACACCGATTCAGTGAGCGGTTCAGATTGATATGCGTACAGTGTATAGGGCGCTCGAAAAGCGATCACTTCGAACGTTTGTCGCTGAGGCGGGACCTCGGGCAAAACGGTATAACCAACGGCACCCAAATGCTGACGGACGTGCGCAAAATACGTGCGCTCCACAACCTCTTGGAGCAACACCACGTCGGGAGGTATCCACGGCTTCGCCCCACGTTCAATCTCATCAAGCCGAGCCCCGGCAATGATGGTGATGACCGATGCCTCAGACCGCTCATCCAGAAACTTCTCGTCAAGCCCGTTGAGATTCCATGTCAACACCTTCACGCCAGGAACTCTTCGATAGACATGTTGCAAGCATAGGGAATTGCGTCGGAATGAATTGGAACCCAAGAACCTCCCAGGCAGCTTGAGCCTGTCGCTGCCTGTCTGCTCAAGCGAAACCTCGCTCGTTCGACGCTGGAAAGCAGCTGAACGTCGTCGGCAAGTGTGGGGTGGTGACGAGTTAGCCAGGTGTTGACCGCATTCCACTCCGAAACCTTTACCGAGCCTGGAAGTAAACCGGAGGGAAGAGGGAATTCCCCAGAACCTACGCAATCGAAACTGCATCGGGGTTGTCAGCATCGATTGCTTTGCTCAGCGTGGCGTAGGAAAATCGATGTTCATTCGCATACGATACTGGCCGGGTGTGACAGTCTTTCGGGGTGCGATAAGAGCGCACATTCAACACTTATCGCCAACGTTTTAAGGAGAGAAGCTATGTCGCAGCAGGTTCAGGGAGTTGTCGCTTTGGCCAAGGGTGAGCCGGTCGAGATGGTCACGATTGTGGTTCCCGATCCAGGCCCTGGTGAAGTTGTGGTGAAGATCGCAGCCTGCGGTGTTTGCCATACCGATTTGCACTACCGCGAGGGTGGCATCAACGACGAGTTTCCTTTCCTGCTCGGACATGAAGCCGCAGGCACCGTTGAATTGATTGGCGAAGGCGTTACCAATGTGGCGGTGGGTGATTACGTGATTCTCAACTGGCGTGCGGTTTGCGGCAACTGTCGGTCTTGTCTCAAGGGCAAACCGCACCTGTGTTTCGCCACGCACAATGCCAAGCAAAAAATGACGCTGCTCGATGGCACGCCACTGTCACCTGCTCTGGGCATCGGCGCATTCTGTGAGAAGACCCTTGTTGCCGCTGGACAGGCCACCAAGGTCAATGCTCAAGCTCGTCCGGCAGCTGCTGGCCTGCTTGGTTGTGGCGTAATGGCGGGGCTTGGTGCGGCGATGTACACCGGCGGCGTAGGCCGTGGTGATTCAGTGGCCGTGTTTGGTTGTGGCGGTGTTGGCAATGCGGCAATCGCCGGTGCGCGTTTGGCCGGGGCGGCGATCATCATCGCTGTTGACATCGACGATCGGAAACTTGCGTGGGCCAAAGACTTCGGTGCCACCCACACGGTCAACTCGAAAGATGTAGAGCCCATCGAAGCAATCCGCGCGCTTACGAATGGCAACGGTGCCGACGTTTGTATCGAAGCCGTTGGACATCCCGCGGTTTACCGTCAGGCGTTCGAAGCTCGTGACCTTGCCGGCACAGTGGTGCTCGTAGGTGTGCCCCGCCCCGACATGGTGTTGGAACTGCCCTTCATCGAAGTCTTCGGCCGGGGTGGTGCGTTGAAATCAAGCTGGTACGGCGACTGCCTTCCCTCACGGGACTTCCCCATGCTCATCGAACTCTACCTTCAAGGTCGGCTACCCCTCGACGGCTTTGTGAGCGAAACTATTGGCCTGGGCGATGTTGAAGCGGCCTTCCACAAAATGGAACGTGGCGAAGTGCTGCGTTCCGTCGTGGAGATGTAAAGCCGGTCCACAATCAAGTTTGGGCATGCATCCATGTCGCTTAACGACTCGGGTGCATGCCACGGAAGCGGCGAGTGTTCGCACAACTCATGCTTAGTGATGTCGGCGGGATTTTCACTACAGGGGTGGGGATCACAAAAGAAAGCAGAAAGCAATGACGTGGGCTTTCCGCTGTTGGGTGTCATTTCGTACGG
>JAYUVJ010000263.1:0-8904 GCA_043754155.1 Acidimicrobiia bacterium | reverse complement strand
GTCCGCACTACAACCGATGTGGTGATCACAATCGTGCAGGATCTCGACCGGGCGCTGGTCCAGGCACCAAACATGCGTCTCGGCGTTGCTGCGTCAACTACGGATTGGGATGCGGCGTTTGCCTCGATCGATTCCCTCGATGGTGGCAACGAGACAGCGGCGGCGCAATCAGTTGATGACGACGATCTAGAAGCGACCCGTTTTCGCGAACTTCACGGTCAGCTCCATGCCGCGGTGTACGCGGTGATGGAAGCGTCCGATGGCGAGATCCGGTACTTCGTTTGACGCTATGGCAAACCGTGCCATGGGGAGCGATCTGAACTTTATCGTTGCTGAGGAAATTTCGCTGTCTTCGGAACAGATCCGGCTCAGTTCAACCGAACTATGGCTATGTGCGCTTAGTGTTTCTCATGGGCTTTGTCATGTGAGTGATTTTCCTCATGCTCATGCTCGTGGTCCCCGTGTCCCAGTTTCGTGACGTCGACGCCAACTTCGCGTAGCCCCTGAATATGGGCATCAGCTTCGTTAGAATTAAGCAGATACGGAACCGAGGTGACAACAATTCCTTCACGAAACAAGAGCGCGCCTTTGAGACGCAGAGCCGTCTGGTTATGCAAAACATTCTGATACCACTTCGTGACAACAAGCTCAGGGATAACCACGGTGATCGTGTCGTTTTCCCAACGCTCATCGAGGCGATCTATGTAGTTGACAATTGGTTCAGTGAGCTGACGATACGGGGAATGAACGATTTCCAAATCAATGTCGAAGCCAAATTCTTTCCACTGCTTTTGCATGCGTGCGGTCGTTGCATCGTCGCTGGAAACACATATGGCCACAAGGTGCCCAGCACGCAACGATTTCGCGTACATAAGCGCACGTACCACCCCGCGATGCACGCGCCCGACGAGCACAACCACAGTGTGGTTTGGCGCAACCCGGTTCACGCTTGCGGGGGTCACGAACGCTGCGGCTGCAACATGGCTGTAATGCTTTTTGATGGCGATGAACAGCAACATGATTGGTGGAACAATCACGATCGGAATCCACGCACCGGAGGTGAACTTCGAGATCGCCACAATCAACAGCACGACGAAAGTAGCGATTGCACCAACGACGTTGATCGCCGCCCCGCGTTGCCAACCATCCTCCTTGATTCGGTAGTGGTGGATCACCATGCCGGTTTGGCTCAGGGTAAACGCCGTGAAAACACCGATGGCGTAGAGGGGAATCAGCTTGGTGGTCACACCGCCGAACCCAATTAACAATGCGCTAGCCGCCACGGCAAGAAAGATCACGCCGTTCGAGAAGACCAGTCGGTCTCCAACATTAGAGAACTGTCGCGGTAGATATCCATCTCGTGCGATCATCTGCGCGAGTCGGGGGAAGTCGGCGTATGCAGTGTTTGCGGCCAGGGTGAGGATCAGGGCTGTGGCGATTTGCAGAATTACGAACAACACACCGCGTCCAAAAACTACCTCACCCATTTGGGCAACAGCCGTAATTTTTTCGCTTGGATATGGAGAAACGTGGGTCGCCAACACTGCTGTCCCAAAGAACAACGTGCCCAGGATGACGCCCATGTAAATCATGGTTCGTGCGGCATTGCGAGCTTCAGGGCGCTTGAATGCCGGCACGCCGTTGGAAATGGCTTCAACCCCTGTCAACGCGACCGCTCCTGAGGAGAATCCTTTGAGCAAGATCATTAGCGTGAGGTTGCCACCGACGAGATTTTTAAGTTGCTCAGTGACATAGTGCTTTTCGCGGGCCTTAGCGATGTCGACAACACCCAAGGTTCCGTTGATGCCCTTGTAGGTGGCGTATCCGAGCAGGAGCACAATCATCCCAATGTACAAATACACGGGAGGGGCGAACAGGCCACCGGATTCCTTAAGACCTCGGAGATTGGCCAAAGTCATGATCAATACCAAAATCAAACAGATTGGTACCCGTTTGTCGGCCAGGCCCGGGTCGATGGAGATGATGGCTTCGACGCCGGCCGAGATCGACACCGCGACGGTAAGGACGTAGTCGATGAGCAACGAAGCAGCCGCGAGGATTGCGGGGTATTCACCCAGGTTCTCGCGACTTACGATGTACGAGCCACCACCTGAGGGATAGGCAAAAATCGTCTGTCGGTAGGAGATCACCACGATGACCAGGAGGATGGCAACCACAATGGCGATGGGGACCAGCTTCGACACACCTAGGGCGAGGCTGGACCCACTAATCGCCGTGACAGCAAGTATTTCGCCGGTGGCATAGGCCGTTGAGGAGATGGCATCAGAGCTGAAAACCGGCAGTGCGATCCAGTTAGGAAGCCGTTGGTGATCCGACTCGGCTGAGGAAATGGGCTTGCCGACGATGAGACGTTTAAATGCACTAGCCACTGGGGCCTTTCGCTATGAATCGCTTTAATCTTGTGCCGGGATGGTCATAGCTACTGCTTACGGACCGTGCGGTTGCACCACGAGTTTGACGACAAGAGAACTAAAGGAACCTTTTTAGCACTCCGGCGCTAAACGCTAGCGCCAGCAAATTCGCAATCCAGTGATGGCTTATCTAGGAGGGTGGCAACTAAACGGGTGGACTTTTGCGATTTTTAGCGCATTGACGCACCCAATTCCGAGAGGATTGTGTCACGTTGCGAAGAATTGATTGCAACTACGCCCAAGACCGAGTGGACTAGAGCGGTGCATGTCGTCGTCGTAGGTTGTGGTCGTGTTGGTTCTGGCTTAGCGAATCAACTTTGTGAATCAGGGAATTCGGTCACCATTGTTGATCGCAATCCCAAGGCGTTTCGTCGTCTGGATGCCCGGTTTAACGGGGCGAAGATAATCGGATACGGATTCGATAGAGACGTGCTCATTGAGGCTGGCGCGGAGCGGGCGGGTTCTTTTGCCGCTGTGACCAGCGGTGATAACTCAAATATCTTGGCGGCTCGTATTGCCAAGGAAACTTTTGGGGTGGTGAATGTTGTCGCTCGTATTTATGATCCGCGGCGCGCTGCCATCTACCAACGCCTAGGTATCTCAACGGTTGCATCCGTTGCATGGACCACCGATCAGATCCTTCGTCATCTGACCAACGGCGTGACCAACGTTTGGAATGATCAGAGTGGTTCTCTTTCGTTTGAGGAACGTCCAATTCCGAGTGCTTGGATTGGCAACAAGCTCAGCGGTTTGAGCGATGGAATGAACGTGCAGGTTGTAGCGGTTTCTCGAGCTGGAACCGCGACGATCCTGCGGCCCGAATTGATTGGCCAAGAAGGCGATGTGTTGCATGTTTTGGTGAGGACAGAAAACGCGGTTGCGTTTGCTCATCTGCTCACGTCTGGGCCTGCGCACTAAATCCGATGCTGAGGCCCCCTGTTGTTCAAAGTTTTTCCCTTGGTTTGAAGGTCACGATGCAGGAGAGTGTTCGATGAAGGTTGCTATTGCTGGTGCCGGCGCTGTCGGTACGTTTATCGCAGAAGATCTGCTGAAGGCCGGTCACGAAGTTCACCTTCTTGAGGTTGATTCGGCATTGGTGGACAAGCTTTCGGCGTCGTTGGCAGTGAACTGGCACAACATTGATGCTTGTGAGTTCGAGTCGCTCCGAGCCGCAGGTATGGCCGACGTAGATGTAATGGTCGCAGCAACAGGCGACGATGAGGACAACCTCGTGGTGTCACTTTTGGCGAAGCAAGAATTTGCGGTGCCACGAGTAGTCGCTCGCGTCAACAACCCTAAGAATCATTGGCTTTTTGATGAAGCGTGGGGTGTCGATGTTGCAGTGTCCACGCCCCATTTGCTGACCGCACTAGTTGAAGAGGCTGTGTCGGTTGGTTCAATTGTGCGCTTACTAAATCTTGAAGGCGGTGCCCGACTAGTTGAAGTGACGCTCGCTCCCAACTCACCAGCGGCTGGGCGCACGATTGCGAATCTCGATATTCCTCGCGATGCCACCATTGTGGCCATCATTCGCGAGCGCCATGTGGTGGTACCCCGCGGGGAAACCGAATTGCGAGCCGGCGACGAAGTTATGGCGCTGATCACAGGCGATGCCGAGGAAGACGTTAAGAAGATGTTGGTCGGCTAGAACCATCGCAGCCCATCGCAGCCCATTGCAGGCGATGGCCCGGCTGAACTGCGCTTATTGAGAGCTGCGAACAGTTATGGACAGCTAAGAAACAGCAACCAGTTCGTAGGCAGGGTTCATGAGGCGCATGGTCCGCGAACCCGGCCTGGTTGGAGCCGCACGCCCAGTGACCATCAGTCGTTTGCCGGGGGTTACTCCGGCGATCTCGCGTCGGCCGGTCCACATCACCATCAGGTGTCCAGTGCCGTCGGAAACGGTCGCTTCAAGCCACGGAGAACCGTTGTGCGGCACGATGCGCATTGAGGCGATCTCGCCCATTACGGTGATCTCCGAACGAGCCTCGATTTCGCTAATTTGGGTACAGGAAGCCTGCCCTCCGCAGAACAGCCGCAACGATTCGTTGTCGAGGTCGGCCATTGGCGTTGAGAGACGTTTTGCGAAGCTGCGAATTCCCATCCCCCTATTCGAGCATCTTTCGCGCCCTTGTTTCTACTTTGGCCTCATCGCGACCGAACGGGCAGTGGACAGGTGCCCCGATGCTTGAGGATGTAAGCCCGACGGCATCAAACGCGGGGCCTCCCAGTCTGGCTTGCCGGTCGACGTGACCTCCGACTAGCGAATTCACGCCATAGAGAGCAATATGTTGCAGCCCGGTGAGGGTTTGCCATGCGTAACGCAGACGGTCATCGATCCTTTGAAGTTGGGCTTCGCGTTGGAGCTCGGCCAGGCCCACGAACATAGGTTCGACCGAGTTAGCTGATTGGGCCTAAAGTAGGAGGGTGACTTCGCCAGCTTTTCCAGCAGCAACCAAGGTCGGGCCGGCTTCGTCATCCCTACGGTCTGCGTCACGACCGTTTGAAGAGTTGCTCCAAACATTGTCAGTAAACGGCGAGCTTGTTCATCTAGAACGCCTGCCAGCGAGGGCTCCGCACACAAGGTTGCTGAGCCGGGAACCTCACCCTGAGCTGGTGAAAAGTTTGCCGTTTCTCGATGGTGGGTTGTGGTCGCATCAGGCGTCGGCCATTGATCATGTATTGCGGGGTGGGTCGGTGGTGGTGGCTACGGGTACGGCTTCGGGAAAGTCGTTGTGCTACCAAGTTCCTTTGGCCACGGCTGCGCTTGAATCGGGCGGTAAGGCCACGTCGTTGCTTTTGTTTCCCACCAAGGCGTTGGCGCAGGATCAGCTTCGATCCCTAGGTGCACTGGGTATTGCGGGTTTGGTGCCAGTTACCTACGATGGCGACACTCCAGCGGATAGTCGTCAGTGGGCCCGAAAGCATGCATCATGTGTGCTTACGAATCCCGAAATGCTGCATATGGGAATCTTGCCGTTTCACGGTCGGTGGGCCAATTTTCTAAAACGTTTGCAGTATGTAGTGATCGACGAGCTGCACATCTACCGCGGTGTTTTTGGTACGCACCTGGCCCAAATTCTTCGTCGATTACGACGTATGTGTACCTACTATGGTGGCGATCCCACGTTTGTGTTTGCCAGTGCCACCATTGGTGAACCCCAACGTTTGGCTACGCAATTGTGTGGCTTGCCGGTTGCTTTGATTGACAATGACGGCTCCCCTCATGGCGAGCGTCTTATCGGCGTGTGGAATCCCCCGGTCAATCCCGATGGCATCCCAGTTTCGGGGAACAATGCCACGTCCACCTTGCTTGCTGCACTTGTAGCCAATGGGCATCGCACGATTGCCTTTACGCGCTCGCGTCGCAGTGCCGAGATTGTGGCGTCCCGAGCCCAACGTTTAGTTCCCGATGAGTTAGCCAGCACCATTAAGCCGTATCGGGGTGGCTACCTTCCCGCAGAACGCCGAGCACTCGAAGCTTCTCTGTTCGACGGCTCACTGCGCGGCGTAGCGGCCACTACGGCTTTAGAACTGGGTGTGGATATTGGCGGATTGGATGCCTGTGTTTGCAATGGGTTTCCGGGCACAATTTCTTCGTTCCGTCAGCAGATTGGTCGGGCAGGTCGTTCGGCACAGCGGAGTCTTTCGGTGTTGGTGGCTGGTGACGATGCGCTTGATCAGTGGTACGCCGCAAATCCTTCGGAGTTGTTTAGTCGCAAACCTGAGCCAGTGGTGGTGAACGTGGCAAATCCGTTTGTTTTATATCCACACATAGCATGTGCTGCGCACGAGTTACCCTTAATTCCTGCTGATGCCGAGGTTTGGGCAGGCCTACCGCAAGCCGCTTCGAAGGGTAGTTCTGTTGGTGCGCACACGGGTGCCCCAGGCCCGGCAACACCGTTAGATCGCAGTCAAATGGTTTTAGCCGCCACAGGTTCACACAGCAACCAGGTGCTGGCGGAAGCCAACCTGGCCATTTCGACCGATCCCGTTAGCACGCCAACGGTGGTCGACACCGCGCCGAGTGTTTTGGAATTGTTGGATCGTTTGGGCACTGCGGATGTCGCTGAGGCTTTCGACGATGGGATCGTGCAGTTGGTGCAACGCAACCAGTTGATGTTGGTCAATGGTCGTGCAGTGTGGGCGGGTCGGGGGTCTCCCTCGCAACGGGTTTCCTTACGCTCCGGCGGAGGTTCAGAGTTTCGCATTGTTGATCGCGGTGCTCGTATGGTGGGAACAGTTGACGGGTCGCGAGCGTTCTCTACCCTGCATGCCGGCGCACTTTATGTGCATCAGGGTCAGCAGTATCGAGTGGAGCGTTTGGATCTTGCTGACCATGCCGCATGGGTTCATCCTGAAACGGTGGACGAGTACACCCAGGCGCGTTCCACAACAGACTTTCGCTTCATAGGTGTACATACATCAATGATGATTGGGCGGCTCAAGTTGTCGTTGGGGTCGCTTGAGGTTGATGAACAGGTGGTGGGTTACGAGCGAAAGAAGATCACCACTGGAATGGTGTTGTCCCGAGAGCTGCTCGATTTGCCTGCTTCGACGCTTACCACGAGGGGCTTTTGGTACGAGTTTGGTGACGATGTGTTTGCCGATGCTGGTCTTGGTGATGCTCAGGCGCCTACCATCCCCGGCACCCTGCATGCCATAGAGCACGCCATGATTGGCATGCTTCCGTTGTTTACGATTTGTGATCGCTGGGATGTGGGTGGCGTGTCTACAGCGGCCCATCAGCAAACCGGTAAGGCTACGATTCTGATTTACGACGGGTATCCGGGCGGAGCAGGCATTGCTGAACTTGGCTATACCGCTGGGCAACGCCATTTGCTGGCCACACTGCATGCACTTGAGCATTGCCGGTGCAGCCACGGTTGTCCTTCATGCGTGCAATCGCCCAAGTGTGGCAACGGGAACGAACCACTCGATAAAGCCGGAGCTATCGAACTGCTAGGCGTAATCCGTGATGACCTGCGTACCTAGGCGGGTTCCACGTAGGTAATAAGCGAGCTTTGCAGTTGCAAGCTCGGACGGATTCGGCCGACCAGGGGTATTCGAGAAGCTATACCCAACGATACGGTAAGCCGGGCCAGGTTGTCGGGTTGGGGTTCCACCGTCACCACTAAGTTGTTACCAAGACCGCTGCGATCACGGGCTGCTTGGGTTGCTGCGTCCACCGAGCGGGTTACCGCATAGGTTCTTGCGGCTTCTCGTGAGGCATGGGTAACAAGAACCTGATCGCGCACGACGAGGCATAGGGTTAACAGCGCCCACACCACCGAGACTAAGGCAACGAGCACCAGGGCGAATTCGACCGTGGCCTGACCAGATTGCGGCCGCTTACCCGACTGTGACTGTGACTGCGACTCCAAATTCGACTCCGAACTCAATTGCGATTGCAAACTCAATTGCCATTGCGATTGCAACTTTGATCGCAACTTCGATCGCAACGGGGACTGTGGTTGCCAACGTGGGTCTACCTCACCACAAACAAATTTAGGCAGCACTAGCGGGGCTACATCCACGGATTGTGTGGATGCGGATGCCGCAAAAGGCAGCCCATAGGTGTTGGAAACCTTTGATTGCGGTGAGGTGGAACGCACTACTTCGCCTTACCCTTGATGAGATTCAAGATGTAGTCAAACAAGCCGCCTATGAGGTCGGTCGACGTTGCCCAGGTAATGAGCAAGGTGGCAACCAAAGCAGCACCGAGCAATACCAGGGCGTATTCAACCGAAGCTTGCCCAACCTCAACTGGGCGGGGCTGGAGAATGCCGCTAGGGGAGGCGGGCCGTTTGCGTTGCAAGACCATTCGTAGTCGCGCATACAGGTAGGATATATATGTGAGCATAGGACCTCCAAGTCCAAAGAAAGCTAAATGCGTGTGCTGAAGCAGAAAGACTGAGCAGATCGAAGCCCTTGTTTGCTACCAGTGCAGAGCACTTAGTGCGCCTCCCAGCAACGGCACGATGGCAAGCAACGCGAAGGCCGGGAGAATACAGGTGATGAGGGGGAAGAGAAGAAGTACCGGCAGACGTTTTGCGGCCACGTCGGCTTGGGCTTTGCGGGCACGTCGGGCTTCACGGGCTAGAAGATCGAGGGTCTCGGTAATGGGGGTACCCAATTCCGCAGAGCTGCGCAGAGCTACGCACAACGGGCGAGCTGCTTCACCCACGACCGCGTGAAAGTGGTCCAGTACCTCAACCACGACGGCTCCTCCTTTCAACGCTTCAGCTACTTCAACTAGAAGCGAACCGAGGACATCGTCTGCGCGCAGAGGAAGAGAGCCAAGTACGACCAGCGATCCATAGGGTGTGCATCCCGATGCGACACACAAACGAATCATGTCGACCAGATCGGGTAAGGCCGCGGACCTACGTGAACGGAGCTGATCCAAGGCCCGTCGCTTGCGGACTCGACCTAAACCAACCACGCACAGGAAAAGTACGGGAGTGATTGC
>JAYUVJ010000262.1:0-8554 GCA_043754155.1 Acidimicrobiia bacterium | reverse complement strand
AGCGTGGCTCGAGCCAACACGGCGGGACTGGTAAGTGGTGCCGATGATCTCCCGATCAGCTTGCTTGCAGATCTTGTTAACGCCGTAACCGATTTTGTTGGGACGATCAACTCAACCGGCGAATTCTTGTTCCTGAACCCTGCAGGCCGACGACTTCTCGAGATCCCCTTAGATGAAGACATTCGTGGACACAGCGTTCTTCCCTACAACGAACTTCCCACGGCAGAAATCCAGCAAGAGATGGATCGGATCATCCTGGCCCGAAAGCATGAGTGGACCGGAACCAATGTGTTTGTCAGCCGGTCAGGTAAACGTATCCCTATGTCGCAGAGCGTCGTGGCCCACCTTACCGACGGAGTTCGATGCTATTCGACCATTGCACGTGATATCACTGCGCAAATTAAAGCCGAACAAGACCTACGCTGGGCTGCAGAGCGGGATTCCCTGACGGGGCTCCTCAATCGTGCAGCCTTCCGAGTTTTCGTGGCACAACAGCGCCATCGCGCTGCTGTGCTTTTGGTTTTAGAGCTAGAAAATTTCAAGCAGGTGAACGACACTTACGGCCATCATGTGGGAGACCAAGTTCTGCAGCGAGCGGCCTGGGTCCTGACCGACTCTTTAGGCGAGCGGGGAATCCCGGCCCGGCTTGGAGCCGATGAATTCGGTGCTGCCATTTTCGGCGACACAGTTGACTCTCCCGAAGTGATAGTCGAGGACTTACGAAGCGAACTTCGTCGGCACCTGGCAATCTTTGGCGTAAGTGTGAGCCTCGGGTCCGCCCCCTTACGCTTGCCCGAGGAATCACTTGACACTGCGCTGCAGTTGGCCGACCTCAGTTTATTCGCCACTCGAAAAAAGCAGGCTTCCGAATCGGTTTCATCGACTTCGGGACAGTCTTTTGGTCCAACCCCTCAAGAACGACGTCGCTCCGTACGGCATCGCCGATAACGGCCCGCCTTGCTAGTGCGCTCGGTCTCGCATCGCCACGACTCGGTCCAAAACAGCATGCGCAATTGCTCGCTTTTCGGTGAGGGGAATAGTTGTTTCGTCGCCGGTGCACGCGAAGATCGTGACCGCATTGGTTTCATGCTCGAATCCGACACCTTCTGCACTTACGTCGTTGGCTACGATGAAATCGAGGTTCTTTCGTCGTAACTTTTCAAGCGCGTTCGCCCGTAAGTCGTTTGTTTCTGCAGCAAAACCAACGAGTATTTGATGGGCACGCTTTGTACGACCTAGGCCAGCCAAAATATCGGTGGTCGGCTCAAGGACGACTTGCGGCGCACCATCATGTTTCTTGATTTTCGAAGAAGCGACAACCGATGGACGAAAATCGGCAACAGCAGCAGCCATGATGATCACATCCGCGTCGGCGGCTGCAGCATTCATCGCAACGGACATTTCTTCGGCCGATTCCACTCGAACCACCTGCGACCCAGGCGGTGCCGACAGTCCAACCGTTGAAACCAGAATCACGGATGCACCTCGTTGCGCTGCTGCCTCGGCAATGGCATAGCCCTGTTTTCCACTTGACCGGTTACCGATAAAGCGCACCGGGTCTATTGCCTCCCGTGTACCTCCGGCCGAGACCACAACACGAAGTCCACCGAGATCTCTAGGGCCAAGCGTGGCAACTACTGCGGCAACGATTTCGGCTGGATCAGCCATCCGACCTTTGCCGAAGTCTCCCGACGCCAACGCCCCCACCACCGGCTCCACCAAAATCGCACCGCGGCGACGAAGAACAACTAAATTCTCCTGCGTCGCAGGGTGTTCCCACATTTCGGTGTGCATGGCCACGGCAAACATCACCGGAGCAGAAGTAGCTAACAATGTAGCGCTAAGCACATCGTTTGCCATGCCTGCTGTTGCGCGCGCCATAAGGTCCGCCGTCGCAGGAGCCACCAGTATGAGGTCCGCCGATTTGCCCAGAGTTGTGTGCGGGCTCGGATCGGGCCCGTCCCACATCGAAGTAATCGCTAGTTCACTCGCTAGCGCGTCGAATGTTGCTTTACCAACGAAATGCAGCGCCGCTTCGGTCAGGATCGGAGTTACATGTGCGCCGAGGGCTGTAAGCCGTCGACATATATCAACGGCTTTAAAGGCAGCAATACCGCCGGAAACACCCAGGACTATCCGCTTACCAGCTAACGACAAGGATGCCTACGAGGTAGAAACGACGGTTTTCAGAACTCAGGATGCAGAAGGCAAATCGGCGGCTGGAGCATCACTCGACTCAACAACCGGGGCAACGAAGAGCGGGTTGGAATCCGACCGAACGTATTCAAGTTTGTCGGCTACAAGCTCTTCGAGCGCTATGGAGAGCGGCTTACGACTCACCGAGGCAACTTGAGGCGGAGCGTTGTGGCCTACGCCTTCGCCGAGCTGATTGAAGTACGCATTGATTTGACGGGCACGCTTGGCCGAAACCGAAACAAGAGTGAACTTCGAATCGACCCGCTCCAGGAGCTCTTCGATTGCAGGGTTAATCATGGTTGCGCGTTGCTGTGCCATTTGGACCTCTTTTTACTGGCTCAATCGGCTTTAGGCTGATCGCCCTGCCCCGATTGGGCGTGGTTTTGCTTCAGTTCCCATCACGTCGACGATAACGATGCGCATCAACGATACCAGCGACCTCGGCCACTGCTCGCTCAAGCTCGTCATTTACCACAACATGGTTGGCGATTTGTCGACCAACCGCTTCTTCGGCAGCCGCTTTAGCCAGCCGTTTCGCAATTATTTCGGCGTCATCCCCCCGGCCACGAAGCCTCTCCTCTTGGACTTCCCTACTTGGGGGTTCCACGAAGATCAAAACGGCATCCGCATATTTCGCCCGGACTTGTTCCGCACCCTGCACATCGATCTCTAACACCACATCGCACCCATCGGGAGCATTTGGCATTGGAGTTCCGTAGAGGTTTCCAAACACTTCTGCGTGCTCAACGAAACCTTGAGCTGCGATGTGCGTTTCGAAGGTTGGTCGATCAACGAATTGATAGGCGTACGGAGATTCGTTTTTGCGTCGGGCTCGGGTAGTCCACGAACGACTCAACCACAGCGTTGGATCGGACCCCACAAGCGCATCGACAATGGTTCCTTTGCCCGTCCCAGACGGTCCGGACAGAACGAAAATAAGCGGGTTACTCACAAATCGACTGCCAAGGGCAGGCATACACGAAAGGAAGGCATTTTGACCTTTGGTGATTTCGAGAGGTTCAACGCCTGTGTCCTTCAGTGATCTTCAATGCCTGTGCACCTTCAGAGGCTTCTGCACCTCAAAGGTTTAGGACCTTCAGTGACCTTCAGTGACCTTCAATGACCTCAAGGAGGCGAGCTCGCTGATTGTCACCCAGACCTTTGACACGGCGAGTATCGGCGATACCAATCTCGTCAAGAAGTCGACGAGCTTTTACTTTGCCGAGACCGGGGAGCGACTCTAGGACGGTCAGCATTTTAGTTTTGCCAACGACTTCATCCGAATCGCCGGAATCCAAAACTTCGCGGAGAGTGAGTGAGCCCATCTTGAGGCGGTCCTTCAGTTCGGCGCGTGCCTTGCGGGCGACCGCAGCCTTAACTAAGGCGGCCTGTCGGGCTTCTGGGCTGAGGGCAGGAGGTAACGACATGGCTTTCAGCGTAGTGGGGAGTTTCACCATCGGATCAACGAATCGGCGCAAATGGCCCCAGAATCAGAGATTGGTACCTTTGACGGTTAAGACGCGGTGAAGGCTTCGCTTGCTATCGAAGCCGCTGCGCTCTTCCGGTCTGCAGCCTGGGTTACGGCTCGACCAATGACCAACAGACTTGCTCCCGCGGCAATTGCTTCTGCTGGACTGGCCGCACGGGCCTGGTCATGCCGAGGAGCAGACGCTGGTCGAATTCCAGGAACAACAGTGGTCATACGGGGGGCAAGCTGATGAACCTCTGAAAGATCGCTCGAAGCACATACGACTCCCTTACATCCGCCCTCCATCGCTAGCATCAATCGCTTCCCCAGAATGTGGGCTGGAGCCGTATCGTCGGACGTCAAGATGGTGACGGCAAGCGGAATAGGTGCGTCCAGGCCGGCAAGATCGGCGCCTTCAAGCATTCCCTCGGAGCCAGCGCGCAACATTTCAGCACCGCCGTGGGCGTACATGGTGAGATAGCTCGCACCCAGTGAGCCCACCACTCGGGATGCTTTCGCCACGGTGGTTGGAATGTCGACCATTTTGAGATCGAGAAACACTTTGAAGCCTTCGTCGACCAGGCGGGCAATCATGTCGGGGCCAGCGGCTGTGAAGAGTTCCAAGCCAACTTTGGCGACACCGAACCAAGGCTTGAGTTCGCGAGCCAGTTGCATTGCCGCAACAGGATCGTCAACGTCAAGGGCGAGGGCGAGACGACCTTTTATGGCCTCTGCTTCTGGGCTTCCGGCTACGAGTCCTTGCAGTCCCTCAGACATGTGCTGCTCCTATGAGTTGATCGATGCTGGTGATGTGATGGTCTTGACACCAGGTAACAAGTTCTTGGCGAACTCGTCTTGGCGCGGCTGGTTCATAGAACGTAGCGGTCCCAACCTGTACTGCGTTGGCACCGGCCATGAGAAGTTCCACAGCGTCTACTCCGTGGGCTACTCCCCCAGCTCCAATGATGGGTGCCTGAGGGTAGGCCTTACGGGTTTCATAAATTGCCCGAACCGCCACAGGCCGAATTGCCGGGCCGCTCATTCCTCCCCCACCGGCTCCTAACGCGGACCGACGGGTCTCTGTGTCGATGCGTAAGCCCATGACCGTGTTGATAAGGGTGAGGCCCCCGGCGCCTGCAGTTAGAGCGGCACCGGCTATGTCCACAACCGAGGTGACGTTGGGGCTGAGCTTGGCCCAAATTGGGAACTCATTGCCTATTTCTTGCTTGACCGCCCCGATTACCGAGGCCGTCCCAGCTTCGGTGTGGGCAAACATGTGGCGGCGGTCTTCGATGTTGGGGCAACTGACGTTCACTTCAACGGCGGTGATTCCTTCAAGCCCCCGGAGCTTCGACGCTACAAGTGCATATGATTCGATGGTGAAGCCCCATATGCTGATGACGATCCGAGCTTTAGCGGCACGGAGTTGAGGAAGATCGTGGGTAATCCAATGGTCGATGCCAGCGTTTTGCAAACCCACACTGTTCATCATTCCGGCAGCGATTTCGGTAACACGCGGTGCTGGGTTACCAGACCATTCCTCCGCCGACAGCGACTTGACCACAACCGCTCCAAGTTCGTCGAGATTGAAATAGGCGTTCAGTTCAGCACCGTGCCCGGCGGTGCCTGCGGCGGTAAGGATCGGGTTGGGTAAGGTCACCGATCCAATTGTCACTTGCTCGTTTACCAACCCTCGGCTTGCACTCGACTGTTTGGACTTGCTCTTCCAAAACGACACGGTTGGTTCGCCTACGCAGTCTTGGTTTTCGAATTGATGTTGGGACTTAGGTTGATACCAAGGTGAGCTTGGAGACTTTTGACCGCAAACGGTTTGTTGGCCCAATCATCGATCCCGGTGACGGTGGCTAAAGCTGCAGCAATGGTGGTGTGAACCGGCACTTTGTTGATGGTGCAGGCGCGGCGTATATCAGCACCATCGGAGTAGGCACCGCTCCCCCGGGGCGTATTGATGACCAGTGTAATAGTGCCGTTTTCGATGAGGTCTACGGCAGAAGGGTCGTCGTTGCTGGCTGGGTCGCTAAGTTTGCGCACGACTACCGAAACCAAGATATCTCTGCTTCGCAAGAATTCTGCGGTTCCAGCTGTGGCGGCAATGTGCAATCCCGCATTCAGCAGTGGTTTAGCGATTCGTACCGCCGAAGCTTTGTCACGATCCGCGAGCGAAAGGAATACCGTGCCGGTTGAGGGCAGCCCGTTGGAGGCGGCTAATTGGCTCTTGGCATAGGCCAATCCGAAGCTGCGGTCGATACCCATGACTTCACCGGTGGAGCGCATTTCGGGGCCGAGAACGGGATCCACTTCGGGGAATCGATTGAACGGCAGTACGGCTTCTTTGACCGAAACGTGCCCGGCAATCACCGGCTCGGTCAGCAAACCTTCGATGCGAAGTTCAGCCAAGGTGGAGCCGGTCATGACTCGGCTGGCCACCATGGCGAGGGGCACGCCGGTGGCCTTGGCTACGAAGGGAACGGTTCGCGAGGCGCGGGGGTTTGCTTCGATGACAAACACATGATTGTCTTGCACTGCGAACTGCACATTAATAAGTCCACGTACATCGAGTTCTTTGGCGATGAGTTTGACCGCAGCCTCAAGTTCGCCAATAACCAGCGCGCTTAGTGATTGCGGCGGGAGCACACAGGCACTGTCACCGGAATGAACTCCGGCTTGTTCTACGTGTTCCATTATCCCGCCGATTATCACTTCGCCAGTAGCGTCACGAATGGCATCCACGTCAACTTCAACGGCGTCATCGAGGAAACGATCAATCAGCACCGGGCGTTCGGCTGACAGTCCGCCTTCCTTGCCTAGTGATCCGTCGGCAGCAAGATCAGCCATTGCTTGGCGCAGACCGGGTTCATCGTGGACGATCTTCATGGCCCGTCCGCCCAACACATACGACGGGCGAATCAGAACCGGATAACCAACCTTGTTGGCCATGGCGACAGCATCATCGGGCTCTACGGCAGTGCCACCTGGAGGCTGCTCGATACCGATGCGGTTACACAGCGCGTTCCACAGTTCGCGGTCTTCGGCGGCGTCGATCGAGGCAGGTGAGGTTCCGGCCACCAGTTCACTTGGCAGCACACCGGCGAGCTTGAGAGGAGTTTGTCCGCCGAGGCTAACGATAATAAATTCGGGCTTTTCCGCTTCGACGACATTCATCACGTCTTCATACGTCAACGGTTCAAAATACAACCGGTCGGAAGTGTCATAGTCGGTCGAAACCGTCTCGGGATTGCAGTTCACCATGATGGTTTCAAACCCGGCATCACGCAAAGCATAGGAAGCATGCACGCAGCAGTAATCGAACTCGATACCTTGACCAATGCGGTTTGGCCCAGAGCCAAGAATTATCACCTTGCGACGATCTGAGAAAGCCACTTCATCGGTGTCTTCATAGGTTGAGTAGTGATACGGCGTGGCGCTGGCAAATTCAGCAGCACAAGTGTCGACGGTTTTGAACGTGGCCCGCACACCTTTTTCTAAGCGTGTTGCCCGAACTTCTGCTTCGGTAGAGCCCCACAAGTATGCCAGCTGTGCATCACCAAACCCGAAACGCTTGGCTCGTCGCCATTGGGCTTTGGTTAGCACGCCTGGTGAGCCCATAGCCACCAGCGCATGACGCTCTTCGATGATTTGCGACATCTGATCAAGGAACCAGGTATCAATTCGGTTGGTCTCGTACAAGGTTTCGATACTGATGCCTCGACGCAGCGCTTCTCCCACCAGGAACAAACGCTCCGGCGTGGGGATAGCGGTTTGAGCCAGCACTTCATCATCAGATAAGTGCACATAGTTCTGCTCACCCGGATCGCCGTTGAGACCCAAGCGCCCCTGCTCCAGCGACCGCAAACCCTTTTGCAAGGATTCCGTGAACGTACGACCGATGGACATGACCTCGCCCACCGACTGCATACGAGTACCCAGCACGCCTGACGAGCCCGGGAGCTTTTCGAAGGCCCAGCGCGGAATCTTGACCACGACGTAGTCGATCGTCGGCTCGAAACAGGCCAGGGTGGTTTTGGTGATGTCGTTGGGAATCTCGTCGAGCGTGTACCCAACTGCTAAGCGCGCAGCAATCTTCGCGATCGGGAACCCGGTGGCTTTGGATGCCAGAGCGCTTGATCGCGATACGCGGGGGTTCATTTCTATAACGACTAGGTCGCCGTTTTCGGGGTTTACTGCGAACTGCACATTTGATCCGCCGGTTTCCACACCCACTCTTCGGATACAGGCAAAAGCCATATCGCGCATGTTTTGGTATTCAACGTCGGTCAGCGTTTGGGCTGGGGCGACGGTAATTGAATCCCCGGTGTGCACGCCCATAGGGTCGACGTTTTCGATTGAGCAAATAATGATGCAGTTATCGGCCGTGTCGCGAATAACTTCGAGTTCATACTCTTTCCAGCCAGCGATGGAACGCTCGACAAGAATCTCGCTGATGGGGCTGGCCGCCAAACCTTCGGTAGCCAGTTCACGGAAGCGGTCCATGTCGTGGGCAATTCCAGTGCCGGCGCCGCCCAAGATGTAGCTAGGTCGGATGATGATCGGGAAGCCGATAGCGGTGGCAACAGCAACCGCTTGATCGAGGCTGTGGGCGAAATCGGACTGCGGAACGGCCAAACCAATTTCGGTCATGGCCTCTTTGAATCGTTCGCGGTTCTCAGCAGTTTCGATGGCTTCGGGTCGTGCGCCGATCATTTCTACGCCGTACTTTTCCAGCACGCCACGCTTATTGAGCTCCATGGCCAGGTTCAGTGCAGTTTGTCCGCCCACGGTGGGAAGGAGCGCATCGGGGCGTTCAAGGGCGATAATGGATTCGAGGATGTCGGCATCGAGCGGTTCGATATAGGTGGCATCAGCGAACGA
>JAYUVJ010000261.1:0-12431 GCA_043754155.1 Acidimicrobiia bacterium | reverse complement strand
CACGGCGTCCACGGCGTCCACCTTAGGCGCCTAGCGCGTTAGCGGGTGATGTCCCAGAGGTGGTGGAAGGGATCGTGGACCATGTAGGTAGCAAAGGTTGCGACGGTGAAGTTTTTGTTGTCGCTGCGCATGCCGGTTCGTTGCCACTGATCGCCGGTTACATGATCGAAGGCCTTGGCTAACGAGTTTCCTGCTTCGGCCAATTCAGTCGCTACGGCCGACGGGTCTTGAAGGTCGTATCGTTCTTCAACTGCTGTGGTGTCTTGATCCCAATTCGGGTAGGTGGGATTGTCTTGGGTTAGCATCAGGCCGAGGCGGTATTCGTAAAGGCGGAACACATCGCGGACGTGGCAGGCATATTCCACTGGTGACCACGTTTCGCTGTTGGGCCGGGTAGAGGCACGGGGTTTGGCCAGCGCGACACAAAACGGATCGATAAGTGCACGTACGGTATCGCCAGTTTTCGCAACATCGAACGAAGGACCGTCATATCCGCAATCGGGGCAGGCCTTGCCAATCGTCCAGGTCCAGTCTTGCGTTTCCGGTGTAATAGTCATAGGCATCGAGGCTAGCTAGTGAGCACTGGTCGACATGGTGGAATTAGGTTCAACACCACGTGGTCAGAGAACGTCAGCTGGTTCCACGATCAAGCAACCGATTCATTCCAATCGGCCACCAGGCGGGCATAGTGACCGTCGGCAGCGATTAACGATTCATGGGTTCCGTATTCCACAACTCTGCCGGCATCGAACACCGCAACGGCATCGGCCCGGGCTGCGGTTGACAGCCGATGGGCAATCACGATCGTGGTGCGTTTGCGACTGAGTTCGTCGATGGTGGCTGCTAAGCGCGCTTCGGTTCCCGCATCAACCGACGAGGTGGCCTCATCGAGCACTAATACCTCGGGCGCCATAACTTCGGCCCGAACCAAAGCCACCAATTGACGTTCACCGGCGGAGAGTGCACTGCCTCGCTCCCCAACCGTTGTAGCCAAACCTTCGGGAAGTTGCGCGATCCAATCGCTCAGGCCCAAGCGTTCAATGGCGGCTTGCAGCAAGGCTTGAGGCAACTCCGGAACACCCAGGGCAATATTCTCACCGATGGTGAGATCGAAAAGAAACGGGTCTTGCGGCACCAGTTGCACACGATGGCGCAGATCCCGCTCGGCCAGCTGACGAACATCAACCCCACCGATATGCACACTTCCTATCTGTGGATCAGCAGTACGCGAAATGAGTCGTGCCAACGTTGATTTTCCTGAACCCGTCGCCCCCACCACGGCGAGCGAGGAACCCACTGGAATCTCAATAGAAACACCACTGAGCACATAGAGGGGCTCGGTCGACGCCAAATGATCCGACGGCGCTCCAGAAGCCGAGGTAACGAGAGACGGATCAGTCGATCCAGCGTCGGAGGCGTCATTTAGCGGTCTTGGTGGGTACGCATAGGAAACCCCTCGGATCGAAACCGACAACCCTCCAACCGGCAACACGATTGGCGAAGAAGGCTCGGCCAAATCGATGGGCATGTCCAACACGTCGAGCACCCGAGACAACCCGGCAACGGCCAATTGCGTTTGATCCACCACTTCAGAAAGTTCAGCAAATGGGTCAAGCATGGCCCGAGTGGCGAACACTGCGCCGACGAGCACTCCCGCGGTAATTCCGCCACGAGAGCCGATGAGCAAACCCGTTGAGATAACCGCGCAGATACTCAGAACCGCAAACAGGTCACCGACAGGAAACAGGGCCGCACCGATCAATGAGGTTCGCTTGGCGGCATTGCGACGCAAACGGCTAGCCGCTAGAGCCCGATCGCCCACCAACCGCTCAGCCCCATAGGCCCTCAGCACTGAGGCGCCTGTTACCACTTCACTTACTCGTCCCAGATATTCTCCACTATGTGCACGTACGATTTGGTAGTTGCGAAGCAAGATTCGCTGCACCACGCGCATCACTACGATCACTGGGAGCGCAATCAACACCCCGACAACAGCTAAGCGCCAGTCAATCCAAAACAGATAGCTGGCCATCAAGAACACAATGAGGATATTGGTCAGCCAAGAGACGGCACCCCAGGAAAAGAACTGCGAAATCGATTCCACATCGCCCGTTACCCGCGAGACCAACACGCCACGTTTCGATTGGGCATGCTGATCAAGGCTCATGTCCAAAAATCGCTCAACACCACGGATACGTAATTGCGCCATCAGCCATTCGCTCCATGTTCCCAATCGATACGCCGACGCCCGTCGCGCCGCTTGAGTTACTACCGTCACGACAGCAGCTACCGCACACAGCAAAGCGATCTGGCCAAACCGCACCGAAACCGCAGCGCCACTCGCACCTTTCCGCTCCACGCTACCGACGGCAACGCGAACCCTAAGTCCTTGATCGATCACGTTCTGCAGCACAACCGGCACCACCAATTGCCCTAACCCGCCTACGAGCGCTAAACCAACCGTCATCGGCAACCCCGTCCAAAACCCAGGAATAAGCCCAGCCGCTCGTCGCAAAGTAGCCAAAGCCGTAATTTCACCAGGTGCTCCCGATCCGGCTTGCCGGTCGGCTGAGAGCACCGACTGTCCGGGTGACGAAGTCGGCCCGGCAGCGTTTGACCCAGGTGCTCCCGATCCGGCTTGCCGGTCGGCTGAGAGCACCGACTGTCCGGGTGACGAAGTCGGCCCGGCAGCGTTTGATGCAGGTGTACCTACGGTTTGCGTCGAGTCGCTCATGACGCCCCACCGGCCACAGAAGCCATTAGTTCTGATAAGCCAACCGGAGCCTCATTCTCAAGTCGATAGGCGGAGACTAATTCGGCATAGGCGGGCAAAATGACGATGAGTTCCTCATGGGTCCCGGTGCCCATGATGCGGCCGTTGTCGAGAAACACCACACGATTGGCTAAGGCGATGCTTGAAGGCCGAGCCGCGACAAGCACCACGGTTTCCGCCACGTCACCATCGCGAAGCGCCTCCAACACTGAAGCTTCGGTTACGGGGTCCAAACTCGAAGTGGTGTCGTCGAGCAGTAGGAGGCCCGGACGCCTGGCCAGTGCTCGAGCCAGGGCCACGCGTTGACGTTGGCCACCAGACAGCGTTACTCCTCGCTCCCCCACAACCGTAGCTACCCCGTCGGGAAGACCGGCCACGATTTCCGCGGCTGAAGCCTGAGATAACGCGCGGGAAATCGTTTGCGAATCGACCGCTCGACCCACCGTTACGTTCTCGGCGATAGACCCTGAGAACAACAGCGGTTCTTGAAACACCAAAGCCGATTCGATCCCGGTGCCTCGCTCAATCGTGCCTGTGGTGGCTGATTCAATTCCGGCGAGCACATGCAACAACGTGCTTTTCCCTGAAGCCGTGGTCCCCACGATGGCGACTCGTTCTCCGCGCAAAATCGTGAGGCTGACATCATTAAGCGCCACGCGTCCATCGGCGTGCACAAGCCCAACTCCCTGCAGCGCTGCGGCCACACGTTGATCGACAGGCTTGTGTAACACCGGCAGTGGATCGATTGGTCCATCGAGCAGTGCCTTGAGCCGGTCCTCCCCAGCGAGGGCTCGGGGCATGGAACTTAGAGTGTACGCGAGCATACGAAGTGGCCACATCAGCGTGGAGAACAGCAGCACCACCGACGACACATCACCAATGGTCATGGCTCCGTGCTGCACTCGCCAAGAGCCCAACACGATCAGGGCAATAGTGACCAAGGCGGGAAACAATTCGAGGACGGCGTCGAACACCACCTGCAATTTCAGCTGAGCAACTTTGGCCACGCGTAGGGTATTGATTTTGGATTCGGCTTGCGCATGGCGAACACCGCGTGCACCCAAAATTTTAATGACCGAAAGCCCGTCAACGGTTTCATGAATAGTGTCGCTCAATGAAGCAACCGACTGCTGGATTAGTTCCGTCGGGCCCTCGGCCTTGTTCACGAAAATCACGTTGGAGATGGCAATAATGGGCAAAACGGTGGCCGTGAACAATCCAACCACAACGTCGAGATTTACCAGCCAGATACCGGCTGCAACCACAAGCACAATCGACCCCAACGAAGCAGGCAAGGGAGCCAGGAACTGTTTGATGGCCTCAGGGTCGGCATCAGAAGCAGACAACAAATCACCGGTATGACGTTTTCGTATCCACGCATACGGTTGAGCTAAGTATCGATTCACCAAATCGGCGCGCCAAATATCCGCCACTGTTTCCTGCCACGCCCCAGCTTGACTTCGTCGCAACACCACACTCAGTTGGCGAGCAAACCCAATAAGCGCAAACGTCACAATCGGCCTAACTACCGAACCGCGCTTACTGCCCGGCGTCAACGAAGGGACAATCGCCGTATCCACCACGTTCTTTAACGCACCCGAAAACGCCACGGTCAACAACGCAAACAGCGAAGCCCCCGACATCGCCAACACAAACCGCTTGGGCTCCCGGGCAATACAGCCCACCACCAGCTCCCACCCCCGCCGAAAACTCTGGCGTTTGGCGGCCGCTTTGCCACAGGAGTCGTTGGTTTGTTCTTTACTGTTGATCATGTGACTGGTTCCGGTACTCGCTGGTCCGTCGATGACCTCACGCATTGGACAAGCTCGTCGCAATGGGCGCGGTCGAAAGAACCGGAGGGGAGGCGCAGCAACTTCGAGTTCAGACGGCATCCTCCGATCAGAGGATGTCTGCAATTGATGTGGTGAAGCTCGGCAGCGACGCGAGGGCGGCAGCGGTGATGAGGATGCGGCCACCGAGCATCAACCGAGGGTCGCTCCAAACGCGTCGAACGGCGGCCTGCGTCGATATGGCGGCGCCAGCCAGCATGATGATCACGACGACTCCTCCGACGAAGACTGTGGGCAGGAGAAGCAGCAACGGCAGGTACGCCAACACCACGCTTCTCCTGGCGGCAAACAGCGGTAGCGACCGACTTACGCGTGCCATGACCGCGACACTCACGAGTGCGTGGAGAAACCCAAGAGCTACGAAGACCGAAACAGCGAGCCATGCCGGGGCCACCAAATCGAAGTCCGGATTGTTCGACCGAAGCGGCTCGACTCGGCTGCCCAACGTCACCAGCAGAAGCCCACCCAACACGAGTCCACCGACCAGGCCATTTGGCAGCCACTTGCGCAAGAGCAGGTAGATCACCGAACAGACGAGACCGGCGAATAGCCCACCGAAGACGATGAAGCCGATCGTGCCTCCGACCGTGATCTTACCGACGACCTCATCCGCTTCGGTGATCTGACCCTGGACACGGTCGCCAGACGTAGAGGCCAGCAGTCGCATGGCAAGCCGACCGCCTGCCCCCGCAGCGAGCAGCCCCCCAACCACGCCTCCGATCATGCCAATGTCGAGGAACCACAGAGCACGCTTGGCTTGCTCCGCGAAGCTTGCATGCACGGCCGGTGGTTGGGTCACGAAATCAAGCCGCCCCCACTTCACGGCCAGCCCAACACCCAAACCCAGCAACGCCAAACACATGACTACGACCGGATGCACCTCTCCATAATAGACCTGGCAACACGATCAGCGCGGGGCGAGCGCTTTCCGCAAAATCGGTGCGCAGATCGCGCTTCGAGCACCCAAGACCGTTGCGGGCACTCGAAGACAGCAGACTTTAATAACCAGCAATCTCGGCGTGCTCGTTCCCGAATCGACACGGGCCCCGCACCACATAACGTCTTTCCGATGTGCGCCGGCTATTCGACCACGCGTATTGGTCTGCTGTTCCTACCCATCGCTCTAGCGACCGCGATTGGGATGGTCGCAGCCGGGCGAGTAACCGACCGAAAGGGTCCACGTGGTCCGTTGATCGTGGGCGCTGGGTTCTCGTCGCCGGCTGCTTCTCAATTTCTCGTTGGAGTCCAGGCACTTCTTCCATGATGATTATTGCGTCGATGCTCATTATTCCTCAACGAGTTATCGCGCGGACACTGCGGCGAGGTCGTCAACGAATGCGGCGCCAGGTTTCATGGTCAACGAATTATTCAGGGCGAGTGTTGACGGTGTTCATGGCGCGCTCGATGCCATTGGCGACGATCAGCTCGATGGCATCGGCAGCTTGCTGCACGGCAATATCGAGCTCAACTCGTTCTGCTTTGCCGGGACGCTTAAGCACGTAATCGGCGGTTTGCTGGGTTCCGGGCGGGCGGCCAATTCCGATACGGACCCGACAGAAATCCGGCGAACCCACGTGCAACTGGACGCTCTTGAGCCCGTTGTGGCCAGCAACTCCCCCACCTAGCTTCAATTTCACGTGACTCGACGGAATATCCAACTCGTCGTGCACCACAATGATCTGTGCCGAAGAGGCAATACCGTGGCGCTTGACCAACATGCGCACGGATTCACCCGACAGATTCATGAAGGTTTGTGGGAATGCCAACGCCACAAGCTCCCCGCCGATTCGGGTCTCGCCAGAAATCGCTCGCTCTTTTCCGAACTTCAGTTTTGCGCCGCAGCGCGACGCCAACACGTCAACGACTTCCGCCCCAACGTTGTGACGGGTACCGGCGTATTCGGCTCCCGGGTTTCCAAGGCCGACGACAAGCCATTCGGCCGGAGTGCCCGAACGTTCAGACGATCGAAATGCAGAAAGACGGGGTGCCATGTGAAATCCGTGCTTAGCGGAAAAAAGCCGTGTTGGCCATGACAGACCAGGCCAGGCTTAATTCATAACGTCGAGACACGTCCAAAGAAGGACAGGTCGCGGAAATTCTCAGACGATGATGAAGTCAAGGTGAGCAGCGCCACCCTTGACTGGGTCACGCTGGATGTCCTGGATCTTTACGTTGTGGCTTACGCCATCAACAACCAGGGTAAACGGCAGTTCACGAACGGTGCGATCGTTGAAGGCGTTCCGCACTTCGCGATGATCAACCGTGATGGCAACAGGAGCAGCGAGGCCCTTACCGTAAACGATTGCCGGAAGCTTGCCAGTGGCGCGAAGACGACCTGAGTTGGCGGAACCAAGGGCGGTACGAACTTCTGCGTTAAGCGTGATCTCTGACATAGCAATTTCCTCTACGAAGACGGGGCAATCAAGTTACTCAGCCAACCGACCGCAACGCTTCGCGGACAGCCAGTAAACAACGGCCCTAAATCATAGACCACCCGGTGCGTCCGGTCGGCCAACCTTGTCGGCTGATCATTCCTTGAGAAGTTAAAGATCTAGGGAGCGGCGCAACCCTCGGTCGACCGATTACAAGCCTTCTAGGTCCTTAGCTTCGACCGAAAAACTCGCTACCAAAGCACGTCATCCGTTACGACTGGTTTTCGCCGCCGAAGATGTCGGATACGGAAGCGTCTTCGAATACGGCGGAAATGGCATCAGCGAGCAAAGGCGCGATGGAAACGACTTCTATCTTTTCGTGACGCTTCTCCGGGGGCAGGGCCAGCGTGTTGGTGATGATTAGCTTCTTCATGGCCGATTTCTCGATGCGCTGAATAGCGGGGCCGCTCAAAATGCCGTGAGTGGCGACGCCGTAAACCTCGGTGGCGCCCGAATCCATCAACAAATCGGCCGCCGCGCAAATGGTTCCGGCGGTGGCCACCATGTCGTCGACTAGCACGCAAACTCGGCCTTCAACTTCACCCATGATATCGAGCGCTTGCACCGAATCCACCGTCGTCTTCGAACGGCGCTTGTAGACGGAAGCCACATCAGCATCAAGGTGCTTGGCGAAGCGTTCGGCGACCTTCACACGACCGGTGTCAGGCGAAACGATGACGGCACCAGGGCCAACAAGATAGCGAAGGTGCTCCACCATGACCGGCATGGCAGTGAGGTGATCGAAGGGGATGTCGAAGAACCCTTGAATTTGGCCTGAGTGCAAATCGATGGAAACCACACGATCCGCGCCCGCCTTCGTCAACAGGTCGGCGACCAGCTTGGCAGTAATGGGTTCACGTCCGGCGGCCTTGCGATCCTGGCGGGCATAGCCATACAGCGGACACACCGCGGTGATTCGCTTTGCCGATGCACGCTTGGCCGCATCGATCATGATGAGCTGCTCCATGATGTGATCGTTTACGGGAGCGGAGTGGGTTTGCAGGATGAACACATCGGACCCGCGAACCGATTCGCCCAAAGTGGACCGGATTTCCCCATCAGCAAAATCCACCAGGTTGGGGTTGCACAACTCGAGGCCGAGATGGGCAGCCACTTCCCGAGCGAGCGGTTCATTGGACCGGCCCGCAAACATTTGCAGGCGCTTCTTCGGGGCAAACTCCATGACAGTCCTTTTGCGAAGTCACACGGGCGACACGAATCGCTATGTGCACATACGAAGACGACGCCCAGGCAAACGTCGTAGCGCTCAATCAGTCGATTGCCACCTGAGCGAAAGGGTTACTAAGAAGCAGCCTCTGCCCGGAAGAACGGACCGGTTTTTACACCGTTGCCAACCTTAGCGCCCACACCGAGGGCCGCAAACGGGCCGACCACGGCATCAGAGCCAATTTCGGCTCTCGTGGCAGAAGTTTGTTCCACCACCGAACCTTCACCGACCTGGCAATCCACCAGTCGAGTATCAGGGCCAATCTCGCAGCCCCGTCCGATCACGGTATGTCCTTGCAGCAGCGATCCGGGGAAAATCGTGCAATCCGGGCCGATTTGCACTGTGGCATCGATGTAGGTGCGATCAGGATCCAGCATCGTAACGCCTTGGGCCATTAAGCGTAGGTTAGTGCGGCGGCGCAGTTCCGCCTCGGCAACAGCCAACTGTGCTCGATCGTTCACCCCGCTGGCTTCAGCAGAATCTTCCACAACGTGGGAAGTTACGTTGTACCCAGCGTCGTACAGAACTTCGATTACGTCGGTGAGGTAGTACTCCCCTTGCGAATTTTCGGGGCTTAAACGTCGCAACGCTGGAGCTAACAGGCTGCGTTTGAACACCATCACTGCCGTGTTGATTTCATGAATTTCTTTTTCTTCATCGGTAGCGTCACGATGTTCGACAATCTTGCGAACCCTTTTGCCTTTTCCTCGAACGATTCGGCCTAAACCAGTGGCATCAGCAAGATGAGCGGTAAGCACCGTGGCTGCCGCATCAGCGTCGACATGGGTCTTTAGCAGGGCAACTAACGTGGAAGGGCGAAAAAGGGGTTGATCGCCGGGCATCACCAAGATGTCGCCGTCAGCTTCGTCGTCAAGCTCGTCGGCGTTGAATGCAGTGAGGGCTACGGATACGGCATCCCCGGTTCCTCGCTGGACGTGTTGGGTGACAAATTCCAGCCGCACTGTTGAGGGGTCCTCCTCCAGCAACGCCTTCGTAACCCTTTCTGCCCCATGGCCGACGACAACAATGGCCCGCTCCAGCCCTAAATCCACGGCTGCGTCAATCACGTGAAGAACCATGGGCTTGCCACACAAAATGTGAATTGGCTTTGGCCGGGCCGATTTCATGCGGCTCCCTTCCCCGGCCGCCATGATCACAGCGGCAAGCGGGCGGGGGGAAGCAGGCGAACTCGTCATCCTTCTATCCTGCCAGCGCAGCCCTCAGCTTTTGAGGCAATCGGGCTGCAATCGGCGGCAACGGGGGATAGCAAATATCTGCACCAAATGCAAAAACCCACCTGAAAGGGTGGGTTGTCCTGCACTAGTTCGCGGAGAAGGACTCGAACCCTCATTCTCTGGACCAAAACCAGATGTCCTGCCATTGGACGATCCGCGAAGGACCGGCTCTACGTTATCAGCGACATTCCCTAGAGCTAGAGATTTCTTTCGATGTTCCCGTAGTGAGCGTGTCGTAATCGCGTGGCGACAGGATTTCACGATCGATCATTACGCCGTCGGCGTTGGGAACTTTGGTCCTCCGTTCGGCTGGGACCGCAGCGGATTCCGCTGAAACCGAGGGTCTTGGTGCGCCGCTCGAATCGTTAATCGCCGCGGAACTCACATAAAATTCCACCGGCGGTAGTTCAGAAAAACTTGGAATCAGCTCGAGGGTCAGCAGCAATTGGCCCAACGCTAGGGCTTGATCCGTGGGGCTTAGGGCGTCGAAGGCCGACGACACCGTCAGCTTCAGCGCCCCATTTTCATCGGTCTGCTCAATCTGGGCATCGAGATTGCTAAACCGCTCGCGCAACTGCTTTTCGTTCGCAGTTTCACCACTCGGGCCCAGCTCAAGTTCACCTAGGTACTGCGCAGCCTGGATCTTCGGGGCATCGGTGCTGTCAAATCCGGTCACATACTTGCTGGACCGCTGGAGACGGATACCTCCTTCAGGCTGGTCCCGCAAAAAGTAGAAGGGAACAAGCGCCGATTCAACCGCATCGTTGAAGGTCTCCTTCGATGCGGGTAATAACAACTCTCCGTTTTTGACCCCAGGCGCGTCGATTGAATCCGCAACTTTTACACTGGCCAGAACGGTTCGGGTGTCTATGTCCGATTTCGTTTGCTCAATCATTCCCACCCGCTCAATACCTTTTATTGATGTAAGAGACTTCACAACCTGTCCAATCGCTAAGTAGTCCCCTTTGAACGACGGAGCCTTCGAAACATCAATGGTGACCGTGCCGGTGGCGGTGTCGACCGAATCAACGGATAAGTCGTAGCGATTCGCACTAGAGCCAAAATTGACGGAGTCGGCGACAGACAAAGGCTTACGAAGGTTGACCAGTTCGGCGATGGCTGATCGTTTGAGATCAAGTGTGAGGGGAATGCAATCAGGCCGACCATAAAGCTTGCTTCCACCTACAAGTAAAAACGAGGTAACCGAACGCTCCGGCTTTTGGACAGCTAGCGATATTCGGTCGACTGGAATTCGTTGCGCATTTGGTTGTGCCGGTACTCCACAGGCCCCGAGCAACAGCGCCAATCCACCGAACGCTAGATAGCAGAGGGACATTTCATTCTTCCCGCGATTGGTAACGATTCTCATGCCACGTCCTCGGCGTCTGGTGCCACACGTTCTTCAACCGCAAACAGGGCAACGAACCTTGCACCGCCGTTTTCTCGATCCTCCACCCAAACCCTGCCGTCGTGCAACGCCACGTGGGCCGAAACAAGCGCTAGCCCCAAACCGGTTCCCTTGGGACTATTGGCATTACCTTTCGTGGCTTGACCACGGGCAAAACGCTCAAATATCGCGGTCTTCTCTGCATCGGGAACTCCAGGCCCATCATCATCAACTGCTATGCGAACATAAGGCTGATCGTTCTCGATAACGTCGGCCAGGCTTACTCCAACCGCGCCGCCACCATAATTCGCTGCATTCTGCAGAAGGTTTGCCACGACCCGCTCTACTCTTCGTTTGTCGAGGGACACTTCGGGGTAGATCATCTCGGAGTCGTCAACGGGTATCTCTACACGAGCACCCTCTCCATCGACAAAGGGCGAATTGATAGCCACTACTAAGCGCACAAACTCAGGAAGATGCAACACTTCTCGGTGGATCTCGGCGGCGCCAGCATCGAAACGAGAAATCTCTAGGAGATCCAAAACCAGCCGTTCGAAGTGCTGGGTTTGGGACACCAACACATCCACTGCGCGTTGGCTGCGCTCACTGAACTCATCACGACGGCCCTGCAAAAGCTGTGCCGCGGTTGATAACGCGGTTAGCGGAGTACGTAACTCGTGGCTGACATCGGAGGCGAAACGCCCCTCACGTTCTACGCGCTGCTGCAACGTGGCCGCCATGTTGTTGAACGAAGCCAGCAACGGATCCAGATCCACATCTCCGCTTCGTTGCAAACGGGTATCGAGGCGACCGCTTGAGATTTCTGCCGCCGCATCGGCAACATTACGAAGTGGACGTACCACTTGGCGAGCGACGGAACGACCAACTAACGCGGCGCCGATAGTGGAGAGCGCAGTCACCAGGGCTAAGGTACGCCCAAGGCTGTTGACCTTGCGCTCCACGTCACCCAAGCTTGCCCGTTCGAAAAACTTGGCTCCATCGAGACCCGGCAACTTGATCCCAACAAACAGACGTTTTCCATCCCGGGTTTGCACGATCTGCGAAGCGGCGACAGCTTTAGATTCCAGCAAGGTCTGAAGCGCTTGTGGAACATCTTCCAAAAGCAATTCGTTGCTGAATCGGCCCCCATCGGCGGTCACCAGAACTGCTTGCGCATCCTGGTTTATCAGCACCAACCGCACGTTGGTTTCGTTGCTCACCGCAGACTGCACTGCCTCAACATGGGTATTTACGACCTTTACTACGGAGGTACGTTGAGCGTCGACAAACGATGAACGGGCGACCAGAAAGGTAAGCGTAGACACTAAAACGCTGATGATAAGGGAGCCAAGCGCCAAGGCCAACGTGGCACGGGCCCGTAATCCCAAACGCACTCGATCAAACGGGGCTGGGAAGTGCCAAAGTGGCTGCAAGGCGATAGAGGCCGAGGGGTCGGGGTTTTCATAGCGATCCGGCAGCGAAAAACCGGGTGATTCCTGATCGAAAACCCGGCCCTCGACGATCCG
>JAYUVJ010000260.1:0-6064 GCA_043754155.1 Acidimicrobiia bacterium | reverse complement strand
GAGCACCACTGCGGGAACTTGCGGCGGCCAGGCTTTCCGTAACCGGAGAAGTGTGAGCCGGGCTTGGTCAGCAGCAAGTGCGCTCAAACCACCCGAATCCAGGACCAACGTCATGCTGCTTTTCGTTTTGGATTGGCGTAGATCGTTCCCGCAAAGGCCTCATCGGCCCAAGCCTCGGCCGCAACCATCGCTTCGGGAGCAACCGGTCCGTTTTCGGCTTCGAGCTCAGCCAAATATTCGTCAAGCGCTTTGATTTTGGCCTGACGGTCAAGTTCTTCGGCAAGCGCATTTGACATGAACTTCGAAATATTCATGTCCGCGACCTTGGCGGCTCGGATCAATTCATCAGGCACCGATATGTTCATACGACCCATGCGCATACTTTACACACAAAATTTCGACGGATACCAGGGGCTAGCGTTTGAGAATGGAAAGCATAAAGGGCAAAGTCGTTGTGGTTACTGGAGCCAGTTCGGGCATTGGGGCCGCCGGGGCACGGGCGTTGGCTGAGGCTGGCGCAACAGTGGCTGTGGTGGGTCGTAACAAGGAACGCACCAACCAGGTAGCCCAGGAGTGTCTCGGGAACGGACGAGCCTTTGTTGCCGATATGTCGTCGCTCGCATCGGTCGCCACATTGGCCAAGGAGTTGGCTGAGGCGTATCCCGTAATCGATGTATTGGCGAATAATGCTGGGTTCATCGCACCAAAAGACGAGAAGACCATTGATGGTATCGAGTCCACATTTGCCGTCAATCACGTGGCACCGTTCCTACTTACCCGGCTATTGGAGCCAAATCTGCATGCTTCGGCTCAGGCCCGGGTGATCACCACGTCATCAAGCGCGCATAACACTGGGAAGCTGGATCGCCCGTTTGAGACAAACGCCAAGTGGTCAAGTTGGGGTGCCTACGGAGATTCCAAACTCGCCAATATTGCCTTCACCGCAGAGCTTGACCGCCGCATGCAGGGCACGAACGTTTCGGCCAACTGCTTCCATCCCGGTGTCGTTCATACGGGTTTTGGGCGAGATAAGGGAATACTCTCGCTCTTGCAAAACACCTTGGGTCGCTACTTCCTCATCAGCGCTGAGAAGGGTGCCGATACGTTGGTGTTTTTAGCATCCTCCGACGAGGCCGCGAAGACCACCGGCAAGTTCTGGGTGAAACGCAAGGCCACCAAAACCTCAGCCGAAGGCTCCGATCACAACGGCGCCAAGTTGCTGTGGGACAAAACCGAAGCTCTGATCGCACCGTTCACTAAGTAACACGTCAGAGGGTCTCTCGAACCGAAGGAACCAAGGGCATGTACCGCACATCCTCGTGCCCAGTGAGCAGATTTCGGGGGTTACGACGAACTAGCGGGGGGCGGGTTGGCGCGTTTGATTTGGTACGGACATTCGCCATTTTGGGGATGATCTGCGCGCATATTGGACCGGTAACCTCAAAGACCATTGGTAAATGGGCATGGCTTCGCCAGGTTGAAGGACGAAGTGCGGGTGGGTTTGCCATTCTGCTGGGCTCGTCGGCCTCGCTGATGTTTCGGAGTCGATCGGCAAAAGTGGGCATAAAGCTAGCCCGAGGCGAACAGCTTCTGCGGGGCTTGCTGCTGTTTGCCGCAGGCGTTGGCATGACCAAGTTCCCTACCGGTGTAGTCATCGTGCTGGGCACCTTGGGCTTGGCTTCGATCTTGATGGTTCCCATCATGAATTGGTCGGCAAAACGTGCGGCACTCGTCGCCCTGTTGCTTGGCTTGGTGGGCCCGCCGTTCAACTACTGGCTACGGGTCAACGTCATCAAACAAAGCCTGCTGACCGGCAAACACTTTGGGGGTATACCCAAACCCGAGTCGTTCACCAACGCTTCGCGATTTGGTTGGATGATCGTCGATCTGTTCTTCACCGGCGTCTACCCGCTCATCACCTGGATGCCATTAGTACTGATCGGGCTTTCGCTAGCAAAGTGCAACCTGGCCGATCCCAAAACTCGACGTCGCATTCTGGCCCTTGCCATTGGATTGTTGATCGTTCGTTTCGGCGGGCTTGCCCTCTTCCGCGCGGCTTTCGATCTCGACACCAAAGTCCTCAGTTCACTTAGCAAAAGGTTCCCCTACGCCGAACCGGAACGGTTGCAACGCTTCCTCACCCGGGGTGCATCTGGTGCGGTCTATCCGGCGGACTGGCGCTTGTTGTTGTACGCCAACACTCACAGCGGATCGTGGTTGGAAATGTGCAGCACCGTGGGTGTGGTGCTGGCAGTCTTTCGGTTCTGCTTGGGTCTGGCTGATCGACTGCCAACGATTGCTCGCGTCATGTCGAGCCCCGGGCGGTTGGCATTCACCATCTATGTCACCCACATTCTGGCCAGGTACGTCCTCATCCAACGGGCCGCCACACCAGGCATGACCCCAGCCGAACGCAATGCCTCCGTGGCTTTCGAAGCTTCCACGCTCCTCGTATTCCTGCTCGTCGCCACGCTTGGCTCCACACTTTGGTCGGTCTTCGTTGGACAGGGACCCCTTGAGTGGCTCCTTCGATTTTTGAGCCGTAGACCGTTGCGGAGGTATGCACAGCCCAAGGTGACCGCGGTGGGTTCAGCGAGCATTTCTGAATCGAGTGTGTGATACTCGCACTCTGCCTGGCTACGGGCAACCACCTGCAACATGTTCAAACATCGCAAAGGGAGCAACCCATGGGAACCAGAACAGCACTCCGCAATCCTGATCTCGCCATCCCTACAACCATCGACGATGTTTCTGCCCAGTGGCTCACTGCTGCGCTCGGGGTAACTGTGTCATCGGTGACCCAGGAACGAATCGGTGAAGGTGTTGGCTTGGTTGGCGAGCTGGCCCGCGTTCACTTGTCCTATGCCAGCCCAACCGACGCCGCTAATTCCCCGGCCACCATGATTGCCAAGGCCCACACCCGCGCGGCGGACATGCTTCCAATCGCTGCCTTCTACGGTCTCTACACCACCGAAGTGGGCTTTTATCAGGATGCGTCTGCGGGCTTTGGGGTGCGCACGCCCAAGTGTTTTTATGCCGATTCTTCCGCCGACGGTATGCAGTGCATCATTTTACTGGAAGACCTTGCCGGTGCCGTTGCCGTCGATCAAATTGCTGGATGCCCCATCGATCGCGCCGAGGTGGTCATTGATGCACTTGCCGCTATGCACGGTGGCAGTTGGGGTCACGAATCGTTGAAAGATATCCCGTGGCTTCGGCCATTTAATAACCCCGCATATCTTTCTGTAGGCGACCAGATCAAGGGTGGGTTGCCCGTGGTGTTGAGCCGCTACAACGACCTCGAGCCCGATGCCATCGCCGCCGCTGAACTGATCGCCGAGCATGTGCCCGCCATGTACTCGTGGACGGTTGACAACGAGCCGCTCACCATTTCCCATACCGATCTCCGGCTCGACAATTTGTTCTTCGATCTACCCGACGGGTCACCGCTGGCCATTTTGGATTGGCAACTTACGGTGCGCGCCTCGGGTTCGTTTGATGTGAGTTACTTCATTTGCCAGAGCCTTACGGTTGAGGATCGTCGGGCGCATGAAGAACGGTTGGTCCGCCGATGGCACGAAGGGCTGCTCAAACTAGGAGTAAAGGATTACTCCTTCGAGAAGGCTTGGTACGACTACCGCTTCGCCATTGGTTTTCAGTTCGGCATTTCCGTATCAACCGGACTCTACGCACCCGTTAACGAGCACGCAGCCCAGCTCATGGACGTGATTGTTCACCGCAACTTCACCGCCGCCCACGAACACGACACGCTCGGTATGGTGAAAGCCTGGCTGGCCGAACACCTTCCCTCAAACGGTAACCGCTCGTAGGACCAAAAACTGTCATAGGGGTCTGCCACACTCGATGACGTGAGTAACGATCCCGCAATTCCCAAGACCGATGCCGACATCCATCTGGAGCGGGTGCTCCTTGCCATGGCTGGTCCTAGCGCCATCGCTAGAGAGGATCAGCGGGCTGCGGTTCGCGCCCTGGTCGACGATCGTGCCAGAGTTTTGGTGGTGCAGGCTACCGGTTGGGGTAAGTCGGCGGTCTATTGGGCGGCTACATCGGCATTGCGAGCCCAGGGCGGTGGCCCCACACTGGTCATCTCTCCCCTACTGGCGCTTATGCGTGATCAGGTCGCCGCCGCCGAACGCGCCGGTCTCCAGGCGGCCACGGTCAACTCCACCAACGTTGATGACTGGGACGACATTCTGCGAGCCGCGTTGGCTAAGAAAATCGATGTGCTTTTGGTATCGCCCGAACGTTTGGCCAATCCCCGGTTTGGCGCCATCCTTCCGGAGCTCATCGGTGCCGCCGGGTTGGTGGTGATCGACGAAGCGCATTGCATTTCTGATTGGGGTTTCGATTTTCGTCCCGACTACCAGCGGCTGGCCAAATCGCTGGTGGGCGTTGCGGCCAACACACCGGTTTTGGCCACTACCGCTACGGCGAACACCCGCGTCACCCTCGATGTCGCTGCGCAACTAGGCAAAGACACCGTGACGTTTCGTGGTTCGCTGGCCCGTTCCTCCTTGCGGCTTTCGGTCGTTCCCGAGCTCACCGCTATCGAGCGTTACGCGTGGGTGGCCGAAGCCATTGATCAGATAGAAGGTTCTGGAATCATCTACGCACTTACTATTGCCGAAACCGAGCGATTGGCTGGCTTCTTGTCGTCACGAGGACACGCCGTTGCCGCCTACTCCGGTGCGCTTGATCCTGCGATGCGTGAACAGGTCGAGGATCAGTTACGTCGTAACGAACTCAAAGCGGTGGTGGCCACGTCCGCTCTGGGCATGGGCTACGACAAACCCGATTTAGCGTTCTGTATCCACGTGGGTTCGCCATCGTCACCCGTTGCCTACTACCAGCAGGTTGGTCGTGCCGGACGTGCTCTTGATGACGCCCAGGCCATCTTGCTTCCCGCCGAAACCGACACCCAGATTTGGGAGCACTTCGCCACGGCTGGCGTGCCCGATGAAAAACGAGTCGGAGCCATCCTCGATGCACTTGGTTCCGGAGCCAAGACGGTGTTGCAGCTCGAATCCTCCACCGCCATTCGCCGGGGACGACTAGAAGGGCTCCTCAAGATCCTGGCCGTCGAGGAAGCCGTCGAACGATCCGGAACCTCGTGGCACGCAACCGGTAATCCGTGGACCTACAATGCGCCGCGATGGGACGCCCTCGCCGTCGTGCGCTCGACCGAGGCAAATCTTATGCGTACTTATGCCAGCGGCACCCAGTGTCTTATGCTTACGTTGCAAACCGCACTCGATGATCCTTCGCCGGTCGATTGTGGTCAGTGTTCGGCGTGTACCGGTTCCATTCCCGCACCGGGATTACACCCGTCGGCAGAAGCACTCGAATCCGCTCGGGCTTTCGCTCGTGGCCGTGATGTCATCATCGACCCTCGCAAACTGTGGCCACCGGGGACCGCTCGCAAAGGCAAGATCGTTGGGTGTTCAGAAGGTCGCGGCCTGGCCTTTGCTGATGATCCCGGATGGGTTGATGAAGTTCGCGGTATTTGCGACGCACCCGCCTCTCCCGAGATTCTCACTGGCATGGTCAAGACGCTGACCCGCTGGCGAAGTTCCTGGGGCCAGCGTCCCGTGGCCATTGTGCCCATCGTTTCCCATACACACGCCCGCTTCACTCGTTCCATCGCCGAGCATCTCAGCGAGGTCGGCAAGCTACCCATCGTTGACGCCATTGGTGTATCCGGCCAAATTCCATCATCCGATGTTCCCTCTGCTGGACAAGTCACCGCACGTATCGCCAACGTCGCCCTACGGCCAGGGGTCGAAGTCCCTCACGGCCCCGTCCTTTTACTCGACGCCCTCTACCGAACCGGTTGGACTATGACCGTGGCCGCCGCCCTCCTCCGTGAAGCCGGTGCCACAGCCGTGCTCCCTCTCGTCGTCCACCAACTCCCTTAACGCTTTCAGGAGATGACTACCTGAATGGCTAGCAGCATGAGGCATGGCATAATATGTGACATGAATCGTACGCGTATTTCGACAACGGTTGATGGGGCCGTGCTCGATCAGGCGCGCCAGCTGTCCGG
>JAYUVJ010000259.1:0-9990 GCA_043754155.1 Acidimicrobiia bacterium | reverse complement strand
GGAGCGAAGACCAAGCAAAGATTCTTCAAAAGGTGAGGCCTTTGGCTTCATCGCTCCGATAGTTTCACCACCCTCTGGCTGGTTCGTTCGTCGTCAATTGCCCTTGATTTAAGAGGAGATGCACTAGCGTCGGCACTGCACGACGAGCTTTGCTGCTCAAGTTGTTTGGTCGGAGGTGGCCTTCCTGTGTGGTTCCTAACAATCGAATCGATTGCCCTGTTGGCAATTGCCACAACGCTTGGCTTGTTTGCTGGGTGGCTCGTTTGGGGCGGAAGACCAGTGTTGGTTTCAGCCGAAGTGGCCAACGGTTCTGTCCCCGCATCTTTCGACGGTGCCAAAGCAGAACTAACCGAGACGCTCCCAAAAGCGCCCGAAGCGTTAACTGAAAATCAGCCAGACGAACTTGTCGAACAAAGCAGTGTTGGAAGTCTGCCGGGCGGTACATGGCTGAGTCCGGAGGAGATCGATCCCGAAGCGAGTGAAAATGTTGCCGAGAGTGAGCTTGTTGTCGCTCCCCAACCACGATTTCTCGAACCAGATTTGTCGGTTGAGGATTCGCTAAAGACAGGTAACCAACAAGTTGGCCTGAGAACCGAAAGCTCGGACTCGGTCGCCGCCCGTGACGTAACCGCAACACAATTACGCGGTGAACTTGAACAGCTCTCTGCACATTTGGAAACTCGCGAAGCCGATGTGGTTCGCCTTAAAGCAAAGCTTCGCAAAGCCGTCGAGGAAATCGAAAAACGCACTGCCCTTGCCCAAGCTGCCCGAGCCGAACTCCTCGATCACCAACATCGGTTTGCAAAGAGCCTCGCCTCGTTGGAATCCAATATTGCCCCGACTGTTGATTTGCAATCGATGACTTCCCCAAGTGAAGACGATGACTTCGCTCTGGCCGGGACCCGGTTTACTCCAGCGGAAATTGACGAATTGGTCCAAGCCCGAACGGCTTCGTTGTTGATACAGTCTTCGCAATTGGAACGGCGTACGGCCCTCATCCAAAACCGAGCAGAAGAAGCCGAAGCTCGTCTAGAAGAGCTCAAAGCTCAATCAGTTCAACACCAAGCAGTGAGTGAAGCGGCGATTGTTAAAGCTGAGCGAGATGCTGCGGCCCGCATTTTGGCGCTCGAAGTCGATTTGGCCAGCGCCCGGCAACGAACGAACATGGCGACTCAAGAACTCATGGGATTTGGAACAGAAATATCTGCGATTCATGATACCAACGCGAAGCATCTGCAATCCGTCCACGAAACGATGCGAGATTTGCGGCATAGACTAGACACAACAAAAGCGGCGCTTGCTGGCAGATCATTATCGCCAGTAAAGCCCGCAACATCAGCAAACCCAATCCCGGGCGTTCCAGGTGAGACCGCTTTGGAAGGTTCGACCCTGATGATCTTGCCGGGCATAACGGGAACGGTGATTGATTCACTTGCTGAACTTGGGATCTCAACCGTTGAGGACGTGGCGAGTTGGACCGACGAAGATGTTGATTATATTCAGTCGTTACTCCCCGAAGACCCCGAGATCGTAAAACGAAACGGTTGGGTAGGGATAGCACAACGTTCGCTGCACAGAACTCCCCAATCATCGGAAGGCTGAACCGTTAGTCATGTCTGAAACAAGCGTAATTTTGGCCGGAGCGAGCGTGGACTACTTGGAGAGCGTTTTACCTGAGCTTCGATCCGCCTCTGTCTCCAGCTTCGCCCCAAGCGAGGTAAGTGTTCAGGTGCAATCTCTCGGGGCGGGCCCGGTACTTTTGGAAAACGAACGTTCAACGGCGTGTTTGTGGCTGAAACGCTTAACCCTGCGATTGGCGATGTCGCCAAGCCCGTCGACCTGGTGAAGACTCCAGAGTCAGAACTGGGGTTCGTTAAGCGTCGACCAGAGAAGAAACACAAAGCTGGTTTTGTCATGGCTGCTGGCGTAGCTGGGCTGTTGGTTGTGCAACTTGGGGTGGTGCGTCCGGCGATCGAGCGCAAACTTGTTAAACGGGTTAATTCCGTGTTGGCGCTTGACGGTTCCGCTGCGGTCAAGGTGTCTGCATCCGGGCGTGATCTCGTGCTCGCTGGTTATGTGGCAACCGAAGACGCCAAGAAGCGGGTGATTGCTCTGGCGCGAGCACGGCGGGGGGTTCGTGCTGTTGATGGTGCTGATCTTGTGGTTGATGCCGGTTTAGCGGCGGTCGGAGGATCACTTTCCCTCGGTGAGGCACCAGCAATTGCGGCGCCTAGTCCCGTTCGAACTGGCGACGGCGCTGGCGACCAAGGAGTCGTAGACGCCGTCCCGGTAGCCACCGACAGCGCCGACGCAGCCATAGCTGAAACCGCGGCTGCGCTGGAAGCCGAACGATCCAAGCCAATGCGTCGTGCAAAAATTGTCGCCAAGATCACCAGTGGAAAAGTTTCTATAGAAGGCAACGTTCCGAGCGAGGAGGGGCGTGATCAACTGCTCGGGCGCACCCGACAAAACCTTGGCGAAGAAAATGTAACGGATTTGCTTGTGCTGCCCGCGGTGAGCGAGGAGCGTGCAGATCTCAACGATTACCGAAGAGTTGGTCAGCTTTTGTCAATCATTTCAAGCTTTCCTGGAGCCCAGATTTCATTAAACTACGACCGCGGGACACTGCAGCTTTCGGGAACGGTCACCACGAACAACGACTTGGCGCTAGCTCTGGGAGAAATCAAAAAACTAGTGCCGGATGAATCGCTCCTCACTATTCAGCTGAGTGTTAGATCAACGACAACTGCCATCATTGGTGAAACGGCGTCATCAACAATTCCTGCATAACTGCCGATCCTAAGTGCTTATACGAAATGGAATGACGATCGGGTAACCCCTTCCTCGCATACGCACTACTGTTCGTTGGTGCAAAAACTGGGTTTTGACATTGAAGCAACTGTTGGTGATGCCCGTGCTGGAACGGTGCATCTGCCAAATGGGTCCTTCAAAACCCCAGTATTTATGCCGGTTGGAACTCGTGGAGTGGTACGTTCACTTACCGCTTCCGATGTCGCTGGATTGGGCGCTGAGATCATTCTCGGAAACACCTATCACCTGATGATGCGCCCTGGTGTGGAACTAGTCGAAGAGTTGGGCGGGTTGCACCGGTTCTCCGGTTGGAAGGGTCGCATGCTCACCGATTCGGGCGGGTTCCAGGTATTTTCGTTGAATCCCAAAGTGGATGACGACGGCGTGAATTTCTCCTCAGTGTACGACGGCTCTAAACACCGATTCACCCCCGAAGATGCTGTTCGAGTACAAGAACAATTAGGTGCCGACATTGCGATGGTGCTTGACGTATGCCCACCTTTGCCGTCACCACCTCATGTCATTCGCCAAGCTGTCGAACGGACTGCCAAGTGGGCGGCTCGTCAGCGAAAGATCCATCAACGGCCGGATCAGGTGCAGTTCGGCATCGTGCAGGGCGGGGTGGATGAGGCCATGCGACGCGAATCGGCGGCCCGTACGGTTGAGATCGGTTTCGACGGTTATGCCATTGGCGGGCTATCGGTGGGGGAGTCAAAATCTGAAATGTACCCGGCCATCGAAGCGGCTAACTCGGTGCTTCCTAAGGACCGTCCACGGTATTTAATGGGTGTGGGAGATCCCGTTTCGCTCATCGAAGGAGTGGCCCGAGGCATCGACATGTTTGACTGCGTGCTGCCCACTCGGTTGGCCCGCCATGGCACCATCTTGACTTCGCAGGGACGGGTGCAGATTCGTAACGCTCGCTTCGCCCGCGACCAAGGACCGCTCGATCCAGCCTGTACCTGCTCGACATGTCTCCATCACTCGCGTGGTTATCTGCGTCACCTCCAAGCTGTTGGCGAATTGACCGGGGCCACGTTGTTGAGTATCCACAACCTTTCGTACCTTTTGCGTTTGATGGAGCGTTCTCGGACCGAAATTCTTAAGGGAACCTTTGAACAACTACGCAAAGAAATAGCCGATCTCTGGGGCCCGGCCTAGTTGTACTCCGTTTGATTTCTGCTGCCACTTGCCCCACCAATGGCGGTCGTTTTTCGGTAGCTGGAAAGGTCACTGGTAGGCCACTTCAGTCAATTCAGTTCAATTCGGCTTAATTCAGGTCGGTTTTGTCTTTGAAGCCAGCACTGACCCGCAGGAAACCGGCACGATACGTCCAAAAACTACAAAAACCGCTATGAATTCGGGCGAGAGCCCTCGCTATCACCGCCGGGGGTAGGGGCGGCGAGTAACGTTGGCCCGCTCTATGCGACTCCTGCCTTTCCTCCTCCCTCTAGTGATGATGCTGTTTCTCAGCCGTCAGCAGCGGAAAAAGTTAAAAGTGCAGAAGGATTTTCTTAACGTGATTACAGCCGGAACCCCGGTCATAACCACGTCGGGAATTTACGCCACGGTTGTCTCGATAAAAGACGACATTGCCACTTTAGAAGTGGCACCGGGCGTGCATATTCGTGTTGCGAAAGGTGCAATCGGTCGAACGATCGATGCGCCAATCATTGAAGTACCGGCCTCGGAGGTTGAATCGAAGTGAAAAAGAACCCCTTGGTGCCACTGGTTGCAGTGGTCACCCTCGCCGTTGGAGGTGTAATCGCCACGCTGGCTACCAGCACACATCCACTCCTGGGTCTCGACCTCCAAGGTGGAGCCTCCGTTGTGCTTCAGCCCAGCAAAAAGGTTGACCCGGCTGTCCTTGACCGCACCATCAGCATTATCCGCTCGCGCGTCGACGGATCTGGTGTGGGCGAATCCGAAATCACCCGTCAAGGGTCGTCGATAATCGTTTCGTTGCCAGGGGTGAAGGATCCTGATCGGATCTTGGCGCTGGTGGGTAAGACCGCAGAACTTCGCTATCGGCCGGTTTTGCAAGACCTGCCTTCCGAGGATGACATCCTTGCTCAACAGATCGCTGCGAAGGCCGCCACAACGACTACTGCGAAGCCTGGAGCGTCGACCACAAATCCAAAGGCGGGAGCCACTAGCTCCGCTCCAGCAGCCACAACCACAAAGCTCGCGCCTATCACCGTCAAACCGGCCGGCGCCTCGACCTCGGTCGCTGCCCTCGGCGTTGGACCTGGGTTAGGGCGATTTGCTGCGTCTCCGGTGGCGACAACAGACGCTTCTACAACCGCTGCGCCTACGACGAAAGCTTCAACGGGCGTTGCGACGTCGACCACCACAATAAAGGGCCAGGTCAAACCGACCACGCAACCCGCAGTTCCGGTGGTGACCACTCCAGCGCCTGCCCCAGTGCCAAACGCTATCGGATTCGATAAATTAGAGACCACCAGCATCGAAAACGACGCCAAGGGATCCAACGTCATTCTGCCGCTCCAGAAGCGTGATGGGGCTGCTTCTCGATTGGTCCTAGGCCCAGCGCAAATGACCGGCGGCGTTAAAGGAGCAAATGCAGCACTCGGTCAAAACGGTGCGTGGGAAGTTAACGTTGAGCTCAACGGTGCCGGAACCCGGAATTTTAATACCTTGGCACAGACCAACTGCGAAAAGCGCGTGGCTATCGTGCTGGACGGATTGGTGCAGTCCGCACCACTCATTAACAGTCCCTGCAATTTTCCGGATGGACGAGTGCAGATAACCGGCAACTTTACTGAAAAGGAAGCCAAAGATCTCTCGACGGTCTTAAAGTTTGGTTCGTTACCTGTGCAGCTCAAAGCACTCACGGTGCAGACGGTTTCACCTTCGCTGGGACGAGACTCACTCCGGGCCGGACTGTTGACTGGTCTTCTGGGTTTGTTCCTGGTTTGTCTCTACATGCTGTTCTACTACCGGGTATTGGGTCTCGTTGTCATCAGCGGGTTGCTGGTTTCTGGTGGAACTATGTGGACGATTGTTTCGCTGCTTTCAAGAACACAAGGCTTGGCGCTAAGCCTTTCTGGCACGGTAGGAATCATCGTGTCCGTTGGTGTAACCGTCGACTCTTACGTGGTGTATTTCGAACGACTCAGAGATCAAATCCGTGAAGGTAAATCGATTGAATCTGCGGTTGATCGTGGCTTCAAGCAAGCGTGGCGAACCATCATCGCCGCCGACCTCACGTCGTTCATTGGCGCGTTGGTTTTGTATCTGCTCACGATTGGTTCGGTTCGGGGTTTCGCCTTTTTCTTAATGCTTTCCACCGCACTCGACATCGTGGTTACGTACTTCTTCACCCGTAATATTGTGAAGCTCATTGCCAGCCGTAATGGATTCACCGGGAAATCGCTTGGTGTAGACGTCTTAGCCAGACCCGTTACTGGTGCCACAACTTCTGGCGTGCTTCGTCCCGCTGGTTCTTCAGCCGTAGGAGGCGCAAAGTGAGCTCCACCGAATCGTTGACCCCGTACCAAACCGACCGAGCCGGAAGCCTCTGGTATCGCCTTTCCCACGGCGCCACAAACTACGAATTTGTTCGCCGGTGGAAACGTTGGCTCTTAATCTCCGGCACCGTTATCGTCATCGGCCTTGTTTCGTTGGCGGCTCGGGGTCTCTCACTCGGAATCGACTTCAAGGGTGGAACTTCTTGGGAATTCGATCGCAAATCACTCACCGTCGCGCAAGCGCGAGATGTGGTTGGTCCAATCATCGGGCGCGATGCCCCAATACAGCTGCTAGGTACTGATCGCATGCGAGTAAAAGGTGCCAAAAGCGACGAAGCAACTCGTACCAAAGTTGCTGACGCACTAGCCAAGGCCGCAAAAATTGATCGTAAGAACCTCAGCACCAACTTTGTAGGGCCTACATGGGGTAAAGACGTTTCCCGTAAAGCTCTGTATGCGCTTCTATGGTTTTTCGTAGTTATCACTTCATACATTTCGATCAGATTCCAGTTCAAGATGGCCATTGCCGCACTCGCAGCGGTGTTCCATGATGTGATCGTCACCGTTGGTATCTACTCGGTGATTGGTGGATTGTTCGGGATCGAGGTAACCCCGGCGACGGTGATTGCCTTCCTCACGATTTTGGGTTTCTCGTTGTATGACACCATCGTGGTGTTCGACAAGGTGGCTGACAACGAGAAAACCTATGCGGCTAGTGGCAAACTCGCCTATACCGATGTTGTAAACCTATCGATGAACCAAACCCTGATGCGGTCCATCAATACATCGTTTGTGGCTATCCTGCCCGTACTTTCGTTGCTCATTGTGGGTGCCGGAATTATGGGTGCAGTTGCACTGGGTGACTTTGGTTTGGCATTGTTCATAGGACTGATCACGGGCGCGTACTCTTCGATCTTTGTGGCCTCGCCTTTGTTGGCGGTGTTGAAGGAACGTGAAGAGTCATGGACAAAGATTCGCACCAAACTTGCTCGGGGTGGCGATTCAATTACCGCCGAAGCAGGCGCTGCGGCTCGAGATCAGGCTGCCCACTCGGGTGTAGTGGTTGCTGTTGATCCCCTCTCGGCAGCCAGTGTCTTTGGGGGTGCCCCGCGCGGTCGCAAGCAGGGCAAGGCCCGATAGTTCTGCTACTTGTTAGCTCCGCGTTATTTTGGCGGTTCTAAAAGCAAAGACCGGCCAATTGGTCGGTCTTTTTGTTTTTGCTGCCAAACTGGATCTCATGGCTACTCTGCTCTGCTTCCACGCTCACCCCGACGATGAGTCCATTGCCACCGGAGGAACGATGGCGCGAGCCCATGCTGAAGGGCACCGAGTAGTGCTTGTGGTGGCAACTGGCGGAGAGCACGGTGAGATGCCTGCTGATTTAGTTGAAGGTGAAACCTTGGCTAACCGTCGGGCCGCTGAAACTCGAACCTCAGCCATTGAGCTCGGGATTGACCGTGTGGAGTTTCTTGGCTACCACGATTCAGGAATGACCGGTTGGGAACAGAACGCGAACCCACAAGCATTTATGAATGCCTCGGTGGAAGACGCGGCCGTGAAACTCGCAGCTATTCTCACCGAAGAGAACGTAAGCACGATTACTGTTTACGACTGGCATGGAAACTATGGTCATCCCGATCACATTGCCGTACATCGCGTCGGCAAACGTGCTGCAGAATTGGCGGGAACCGCCAACGTTTATGAGGCCACAATGAACCGGGATGCCGTCTTAGGGTTTATGGAAGCGGCTCGGGCTTCGGGCCAAACAATCGAGTTTGATGCCAACGACACCGACGATGGGAATCCGTTTGGAATGACCGAAGCCGAACTCACCACCGCCATTGATGTGAGTGGCTACATTACCCAGAAACGCTTGTCTATGACGTGTCACCGTAGTCAAATAGCCGATTCGTCCTTCTTTCTCCAGATGCCACCTGAAGCCTTTGCCATGGCCTTTGGCACCGAGTGGTTTATTCGCTCGGGGGCCCCCGCCGGAATCACCGAATCTTGGCTTGGCGGTCTATAGCTGTGAACTTCCGCTGATGATACGAAACCGGTTAAAACACATCCGAACCGATCGGACCCATTAACCCAATTCCGAACTGGATTGAACCGATTCAGTTCGGAAAACTTCAGCACAACGGAGTCCGCTGAATTGAACGACGGTTACGGTATTCGCGTGCTTGTTAACGACCTTGCTGCTCTCATCCGCGACGTTCCTGATTTTCCGAAGCCGGGAATCGTGTTTAAGGACATCACGCCGTTGCTCGGGGCGCCAGGAGCGATTGCTTTCCTCGCCGATCTGATGGCGGCACCGTGGCTCAAGCTAGCGGCGTCTGGTGGCCAGAAGGTGACCAAGGTTGCCGGGATTGAGGCCCGCGGGTTTCTGCTTGCCCCATTGGTGGCTGACCGTTTGAGTGTTGGCATGTTGCCTATTCGGAAACCTGGCAAGCTACCGTCGAAGAGTATTACGCGCACGTACAATTTAGAGTACGGAACTGATTCGCTGCAGGTCCATGCCGACGCCGCGGGGGCTGGCGACCACGTGTTGATCATTGACGACGTTTTGGCCACGGGCGGCACCGCGCTGGCTGCTGCGGGGTTGATTGGCGACCTGGGCGCCGCGGTTGCCGGGTTTGGGTTTGCCATCGAACTTGGCTTTATCGGCGGACGAGAGGCCTTGGCGGCGTCCTTGGGGAAGCACCTCGAGATCGAAACCGTCCTTCGCTTCTAATGTCCCAGCATTAATCTTGCACGGCCGTGGCTAACGACACGGGTTCTTAGGGCAAGCGGTGCGATAGCTTTGGGTATGAATCATCGACGGAGCTTTGCGCGCCAAAGTAGTTCCAACAATGCCTGATTCTCTGGAACTCACGGCTGTTGCTGGTCTCGGACACCAAGTCGTGCCACTGGAAGAGTTGGATCTTCAAACCATTGATCCTCAGGATCCACGCTTGTTGATCCCCGTAGTGGAGGCTTACCGCAAACATCACCCCAAGGCTTCAGTCAGCCGTATCAACGCTGCGTTTGTACTATCCGCTGCGGCCCACAAAGATCAACGTCGCAAATCTGGTGAGCCCTACATCACGCACCCAGTCGCCGTGGCCAAGATCTTGGCTGATCTGGGCATGGATGACGTAACCCTGGCCGGTGCGATTCTTCACGACGCAGTTGAAGATACGGGAGTAACCCTCGATGATCTCAATGCTGAATTCGGGGCCGACGTCGCGGCGATCGTCGATGGTGTTACAAAGCTAGAACGAATTCAGTTCGAGTCGAAGGAGGCCCAACAAGCCGCCACCATGCGCAAGATGCTGGTGGCGATGGCGAAGGACCTTCGTGTGTTGGTCATCAAGCTGGCGGATCGTTTGCACAATATGCGCACCATCGATGCGGTCAGCGAAGAATGGAAAAGGCGACGAACCGCGCAAGAAACGCTGGATATCTACGCGCCCCTCGCTCATCGGTTGGGCATAGGCGAACTCAAACACGAACTTGAAGATCTTTCGTTTCGGGCGCTTGAGCCTCGTAAGCATGCTGAGCTTATTAACCTCGTAAATGCTCGCGCCCCGGAGCGAGAAGAGTATCTAGCGACCGCTATTGAAGAGGTTCGTGAACGGCTTCTCGAGTTGGGAATTGAATCGAAAGTTACCGGGCGAGAAAAGCACCTTTGGTCCATTTACGAAAA
>JAYUVJ010000258.1:0-5683 GCA_043754155.1 Acidimicrobiia bacterium | reverse complement strand
GGGGGTGCAATCAGATCGGTGATGCCAACGGGGGCCGCGGGAATCAGCTCCGCGGGTGCGTGGCATTCGGTGGCCGCAAAATGATGTGCCCACAGACGAAATCGTTGGGCCGCATCGGGATCGAGAAACATGCCGGGGAAGGTCTCCCACAGATCGGTCCGCTCCCGCCAAACCTCGGTGAGGTACCGGCCTGCGGGGTCGCTTGTCGTGGCTTCGTTGAGCCAGTCGATCTGGGCGTGCTCGTCGGTGGGTACGGTTTCGCCCGCAGCTCGTGCCCGATCAACAATTCGTTTTCCCCTTGCGTCGATTTGGTCGGTTGGCGACTCTTGACCGGTCGGTGAGGGAGTTGGCGGTACGGCAGCGCGTTCGTTGCTCATCCACCGCACCCGGTGTTCCCCTGGTGCCGAAAGCAATGCTCCATTAAGCGGGCGTTTTTCATCGGGTTAGTTACAGGAGTGGGGTTAGTGGTGCATTTCCAAACCGGGGCTGGCTCGGAGGGAAGTTGCACGCGCCAGTTCATTCCAACGAATGTAGCGAACAGCTGGGGTCAAGAAACGAACGTGGCGCTAGCCGACTCGTTGAGCGTTACATTGCCTTGGGATCAGCACCGTACGAATTTGGTCCTCTTGTTCCTTCGATGCAGAGAAGATACAGGTTGTAAATTGGAATCAGAAAGAACCAGCCGCTCTTTTCGACATCGTGCATTCGTCGAATTCCCACGCCGATGCTGGGAAGCACTACCGCTAACGAGTAGAGGTTCGAGAGCAACGGAAACTTAAGAATTCCTCCCAAAATTGCGAGCAAAATGCTCGCGATAGTGCTGAAGAGCGTGAAGTACCAGTATTCAGCTCGGCGTGCTCGTCCGTCGAACTTTGCATAATCTTTCAATACGCTGACGTAGTACTCCGTTGGATTCATTGAGCCTCACTGTTTTCTGACGGACCACCGTGGTCTGGTGTCACGTTAGATCACCCTGGTCAGCGATACGAGGCAATCGCAAGCTACGTAAATTGAGCAGGCGAGGCTCGAACGGATTTTCACGCTTTGCCTTGCGAGCCCTTTCTCTGGCAACACGGACATGGCAAAGTGTCCTATGGCCAATCTTTCCCCGCTCGATCGGATCCGCTCTTTGTGTTTAAAACTTCCCGGTACGTCGGAGAAGATCAGTCACGGCATGCCCACGTTTTTCGCCGGCAAGAAAGTGTTCGTCAACTGGGTGAACAATCACCACAACGACGGAATCGTAGGGATCTGGTGTGCGGCGCCGGCAGGGGTGCAGGAAGCGTTGATCGACGAGGAGCCCGATCGCTTCTTCCGCCCGCCCTATGTGGGGGTTCGCGGTTGGCTCGGGGTGCGTCTTGAGGGCGAAGTCGACTGGGACGAAACGGCCAGCATCGTTCTCGACGCCTACCAATGTGTCGCCACACCAACTCTTATCAAACAGCTTTCTCCGGCGGTTTAAAAATGTCGCTGGCTAACGCATATTTCGCATAGCTAATGCGAAAAGCAGGCTTAGTGGGCGGGGCTGACGCATGGCGGTGGGTTGGTGTCATGCTGCGTGGCGTGATTGCGCTGTCGCGGGCAACTACGGTCTAGGGCGATGTTCGCCGAAGAGTCGAGAATGCTGAACCCAGCGGTTGGCGTGCCAAGCCCGTCGGTTAGCGATAACCAGTCCAGTCGAATCGCTCGGCCCAGGGCAACGGGTGTGATCTTCGTGGCGCAAAGCCCGGATCGCATGGCGCTGAGTGTGTCGGCCCTACTGGAACAGACTCCCTTTGATGTGGTCATCGGAGTGTTGTACCCGCTGTACATCCCCACGTTTAATGCGCTCGCTGCTCGTCATAGTGATCGCCTGAGCGTGCGTACCGTCGGCTCGGTTTCGCAGTTGATCAACGAAACCTACGAACAGCGCCACTCCTCGATTATTGCCATCGACGATGCCGTGGTCCTCCCTCCGAATCCGTTTGACACTGCACTTCAATGGATTGATGATGATCTGCGCGTCGCAACCGTTTCGTTCCTGTCCAACGCTTCGGGTTACCTCTCGTTTCCTACCCGGAATCATCCAGAAGGTCGTGCGCCCGATGGTCAAGATGAGGTTTCAATCTCCCGTCGGCTTCGTGCCCTCAAGCCGCAAGCAAAACCCACCCCAATCATCTATGCGACGGGTGCCGTAGTTGTCCTTGCCGCTGGCGCCCTAAGTGCGGTTGGCAATTTGGAAGCCCCTGCTTCAGCACGATTCGATATCGCTGTCGCCGATTTCAGCGCACGATCACGGGCCAAAGGATTTGTCGATCTGGTTGATACGTCCACGTATATTCTGCGCCCATCCGATGTTGCGGTCGATCCGATCGCGCACGCCACCCTGGATTCTCTAACCCCCGATGATCGGGGTTGGTTGTTGCACCGCCATCGTTCGTTGATTGGGTTTGTTGACTCGGAAATTACAGCTTCGGAAACCCCCTTCGCCCTATCTCATCAAGTCGCTGCTGTAAAGGTCAGAGGGATTCGCGTACTTATCGATGGGTCCTGCTTCGGCCCCAATGAGGTCGGCACGCAAGTAGCAACATCCCATACGATCCGTGCACTTAGTAATCATCCCGACGTACGCGAGGTGTGCGTGGCCCTACCCGGTCCGGTTCCCAACTACGCGGCGGCTACCCTGACGGGTCCCAAAGTCCGTGCTCAGCAAGCAGAGCCGCATGAACTGGGTGTAAACGGTCTTGGTTTGTTTGGCGCCGTTGATGTGGCATTCCGGCCGTATCAGCCAGTTCCTGGTTGGCCGCTAGATGCTTGGCGTGGCGCTGCACCGCGTTTTGGCATCAGTATTCTTGACACGATTGCCTTTCACAACGGTGGCTATTTTGCCGATTCAGGTCAATGGATGGCCTACCGTGCCGCTCAGCTGGAAACCGTTCGTGCTGCCGATTTCGTTACGGTAATTTCCGATGACGTAATCGGCCAAATGCGCCTGCACGGCTTTCCAATTCCGTCTGAGCGCATACGATCGATTCCTCTGGGTACTGAGCATCTCGACGCTAATCAACCGGCTACCGTACCCGCAGAACTTATGGCTCGTGGCTTCACCGTTGGCTCGTTTGCGTTGTGTCTAGGCGTGAACTACTCGCACAAGAATCGCGAACTAGCCCGGGCCGCTCACGAAATCGTACGTGCACGTGGTTTCGATCTGGCTTTGGTAATGGCTGGAGCCTCAGTCCCTCACGGCACTACTCGGGTGCTTGAAGGCCGAGTCGCCCCGAGTGATGCAACCTATGTGCTGCCCGAAGTTTCCTCCGCCGAACGCAACTGGTTGCTACGACACGCCTCACTGGTTTGGTATCCCACATCGGCTGAAGGTTTCGGCCTCGTTCCCTTCGAGGCTGCGGCGTTTGGCACGCCCACGGTCGCTGTCGGATTTGGCCCGGTGGAAGAACTGGCCTTCGCCCGAAGCGGAAGCAATCGGGTTTCTCAAACTGATGGAACGGGCTCGTTGTCGGCCAGCGGTTGGGGCCGGGTTGAAGAGATGGGATTTGTTCAGAGTGGCGTCAATCGAGGTTCTCAAGCCGGCGCGCCCGATTCGTTGCGTCGCGAAGGTTTTGGTCGTGCCGAAGAAGTACATCGAGTGGATGAGCTATTGGTTGCGGGGAGTGCGCAATTGGCGGACGCAGGGAACTTCGCCCCGGCTAGAGCCCAACGTGAACTCGAGCAGGAATCGTTGCGGGACCCGTCGACAGAAGAAGGCTCTGAGCGAACCAATGGTGCGTGGCGAAGCGACCAGCACGGAGCCGATGTGCCGATGTTGGCCCGTGACTGGTCGCCCGAGGCCCTTGCAGAAGTAGCGATCGCGTTCCTGAGTGATCCGGATTTAGCCCGTCGCCACTCCGCTGCTCTCAACGACGCCGGCCGCCACTACTCCTGGTCCCGCACCGCCGATGCCCTCGTCGAAACGTTCCGCGAATCGCTAAGTCAACCGCGCCGTTAGAGCCGAACACACTAACGCTGCTTCCGTTGAAAGCGTTTGAAGCGGTTGCTGCCTTTATGGCCGGTCCACTTGCAGAGAATCCGTATCGAGTTGGGTAAGCCGCTACGCAATAAACTCGTTGGGCTCTTTGGTGCAAGAGTTGGTCCGTACCGAATTCTTTACGAGATAGATGACTTTGTTCGTGTCGTCGCCGTAATTCGAATCGGCTACCGAGCCGATGTTTATCACTAGTTCAGGGAAGCGTAAGTCTGTACGTAGTGTTTTCCTCTCAGATCCCAGCACCACTGCGGATTTCACACCGGAATCCTTACGTCATGATTTACGCGCACATGCACTAATGATATCTCAGTGGCCAATGATCCGACGGATTCCTGTAAGCGGATTCCCCGCGAGTGTTTCCGAGCGATTAGACAGTGTGCATGACATTGCTTTCCTTGAATCCCGATGAGTTGTTGTCCACCACGAGGGCCGTGCGGAAGCGGTTGGATTTTGATCGTGCCGTGCCTCGGTCGCTGGTGGAGGAATGCATCGAAATGGCATTTCAGGCGCCGACGGGTGGGAATCGTCAGGGTTGGCATTTCATGGTGGTCGAAGATGAGGCCAAGAAGAAGGCGATAGCTGAGTTGTATGCGCAGTCGTTTATCCCCTACATCAACAGCGGAACGAATCTCTTCGCCGACGGTGACACACGATCTGAGCACTACACCGCCGTGCGAAACTCTGCGACATATTTGAGTGACAACTTCCATCGGGCGCCGTATTTGGTGATTCCGGTGATGGAGGGTCGTTCGCCAGACAACTCGCCCGTGTTTGCTCAAGCCGGTCTTTGGGGTTCGTTACTGCCGGCGTTTTGGAGCTTCATGCTGGCGGCCCGGGCTCGTGGTTTGGGAACCGCGTGGACGACCTTGCACTTGGTGTACGAGCGTGAAGCCGCCGAAATCTTGGGCATTCCGTTTGACCAATACATGCAGGGTGGACTCACTCCTTTGGCCTACTCAATCGGCACTGATTTCAAACCCGCTCCGCGGCTCGATGCTGCATCCCTAACCCATTGGGACACTTGGTAAGCGTACATAGGGTCGAGCTGCGGAGCTGCGGAAGTGCGGAGCTGCGGAAGTGCGGAGCTGCGGAGGTGCGGAAGTGCGGAGCTGCGGAAGTACGGAGGTGCGGAGGAACGCCAAGTTCGAGCTTCGTAGTCATTCAGCGGTTGCCAACTTCGCTTGATACTTCCGCGTCAAACTGTTCAGCTTGAGGGCTCGAAGCTTTCTATCTGAAGTTCTTTTGGCCGCGCTTGGTATTGTGTCGCTCGCTAGACCTGTCGTCCGAGGTTACGAAGCGTCGAGAAGACTCGAAAACGGTAAAGAGCGAATACTGGTCCGTCATTTCCGCCGAAGGCCGTGAACTCGCTGGTGCCGGGTCATCCTGGACCGACCGAGCATTGAATCGATGCGTACTTACGGCTGCTCCACTCCGTTCAAGTAGCTTCGAAGAGTCGCCACGTTGTTTGAAGCGTTACAAGCTGCCCGAAGAGGCGTTGCCTGAGGCGTTGCCTGAGAGGTTGCCTAAAGTGTTGCTCTACTGGCGAAGCACCCAGGCGCTCGTTTGTTGAACGAAGTGGCGGAAATCGTCGAGCCGCTCGAGAGCGCTGATCACAATACTGTCATCAACGTCGGTGTATTGATGAACTAGTACGTTGCGTAA